>JALEKO010000002.1 GCA_022769085.1 Peptoniphilaceae bacterium | reverse complement strand
AAGACAGTGAAAATATTTACAATGCAGATGTAGTAATTATAGAGCCTCAAAGATATGCTGAAGGAACTATATGTGAATTAGGACAATTAAAAGGTAGAAGAGATTTTGCAAAACTTATAAAAGAAAAAATAAAGAATAATTCTTCTATTGAAGAAATTGAGGAATTAATTGACACTGTTTTAAATCAAAAAATATTTGCTCATTTGGAAGATATAAGAAGAACATCAATTCCAGAAATAGGTGATAGAAGATCTTTTTATGTAAATCAATATGTTTATGGGGTTACCCTTGATCTTACAAAAGGTAAAGGATTTGAAGAGTTTGAAGATATACTTAATCAGATTGAATAATTTTTAAATTTATTTATTGGAGAAAAAATAAAAATTATGAATTTAAAAAAAACATTATTGTATGGACTGATAATTGGAACCTTTTCTGGATCAATTGTTTCATTTTATAGATATGCACTTTCAATAATTGAAAAAAATAGAATTAATTTTTATAATTTAAACTTTATAATAATTTTAATAATTTCATTCATTATTGGTTTAATTGTGGCAAAATTACTACAATATGCAAAATATTCTGGAGGTTCTGGGATACCACAAATAAAACTTGAAAAAGAAAAAAAAATAGAAACAGATGGATTAAAAGTTTCGATTTCAAAATTTTTTGGAGGGGCAATTTCTTCAGTTGTTGGTCTTTCTTTTGGAAGAGAAGGGCCATCAATTCAACTTGGAGGAGCATTTTCAAAATATATTGCACAAAAACTTAAAATAAATATAGAAGAAAATTCAGATTTTTTAATTGCTGGAGCATGTGCTGGTTTATCTGCCGCATTTTCTGCCCCAATATCTTCTGTCATTTTTTTAATAGAAGAGATAAATGTATTTAAAAAATCAACAATAATTATGGCTTTTGTTTCTTCTGTTGTTGCTGATTTTATTTCAGTCATTATTTTTGGATTAAAACCAGTATTTGATTTTTCAAAAACAACAGATCTTACAATTAGCTTATATTTTCATATATTTCTATTAGCAATATTAGTAAGCATTTTTGGAATATTATTTAATAAATTACTTTTAAAATTTAAAACTATATTTAATGATATAAATATAGCAAATGAAATAAAAATAGCTTTTAGCTTTATGATAATTGCACTTATTGGATTGAAATTTTTTCCTATTTTAGGTTCTGGAATAAGCATTTTAAATTTTGTAACCTCAAAAAAATACAATATTTATATACTTTTACTAATTATAATTGCAAAAATTTTATTGACTTGTTTTTCATATTCTACAGGAGCACAAGGTGGTATATTTTTACCTATATTATCGATTGGTGGAATTTGCGGAGTTTTATATTTTACTATTTTAAATAAATTTGGTTTTATAAGTGATGTATTTTTGCCTAATTTTATAATAATAGGGATGTGTGCAATTTTATCTTCTGTTGTTAGAACACCTATGTTAGCAGTTTTACTTATTTTTGAATTAAATGGAAATATTAATACTCTTTTAGCACTTTCAATAACATCGATGGTTTCGTATTTCTTTTCATATTCTTTAGGTAGCATACCTATATATGAAAGTCTTGCAGAAGCTATTTTAGAAAAAGATAATAAAAAGAAATAAAGTGAAAAATATATTTGACAAAAATTATCTACACAATATAATCTAGACATAAAAACTATATATAGTGTTTGAGGTTATTATGCAAATTTCAAGAAAAGTTAAAATTCCTGATGGACTTAAAAATTTTAAATTAGAAAGGTGGAGCGAATTACCTGATTTTGGTATTTACAAAGATCAGTTAGTTACCATAATAAAAGAAAATTTAAAACCTATTTATTTAGACGATGAAGATTTTATTTCACCTTCAATGATTAATAATTATGTGAAATTAAATAGAATAAAGCCTCCTGTTAAGAAAAAATATTTTAAAGAACAAATAGCAGTTGCAATGATTATAACAGGACTTAAGCAAGTTTTAACTCTCGATGATATCTCAAGTGGAATATCTCTTGCAACTAAAATATATTCACATGAACAGGCATATAATATTTTTTGTGAATTATTTGAAAACAATATAAAACAGGTATTTATGTCAGAACTAGATGATATTTATTTAAGTAAAATAGCTGATGATGGAACTAATTTAAGTATAAATATGATTACACTTTCTTTATGTATGAAAATATACACACAGTTAATTATAAAAGAAGGTGGCATAGGGGGAATAAATGAATAAATTTGCTATAATGGTTGATTCTGGATCTGATATAACTCCTGAATTGGCAAAAAAAATTGGAATATATTATATGCCTATGTATCTAAATTTAAATAATGAGAGTTTTAAAGATAATGTTGAAATTACTTCTGCAAAATTTTATGAGATACTTGATAGTTTAGATACAATTCCAAAGACTTCAATTCCTTCTCCATTTGAAATAAAAAATAAATTAGAAGAAATAAAAAATGATGGTTATGAAAATATTTTAATTATAACAATTTCTGATAAATTATCTGGATTTAATAATCTTTGTGAATCTTTTTCAAAAGGAAAAATGCACATTAGAGTTTTTAATTCAAAAAATGTAGCAATGGGTGAAGGGCACCTTGCAGTTTTTGCAAAAGAACTTGCAGATGAAGGAAAAACTTTGGATGAAGTATTTGAAATTCTTGAAGAACGTAAAAAAGATTCTACGGTATTTTTTGTTGTTAATACACTTAAGTATCTTAAAGAAGGCGGAAGAATTGGAGCAGTAGGATCGATGATTGGTCAGATTCTATCAATAAAACCAATAATAACTTGTAATCAAATTACAGGAAGCTATGAGGTTTTTAAAAAGGCAAGAGGTAAAAATAGAGCTTATAGCGAACTTATTTCATCTGTTAAGGATAAACTTAATGATGCAAAAGATTATTATTTGACTATAACACATGGTGGAGATAAAGAAGATTTTTTAAAAGCAAAAGAAGATTTATCTATATTTGTTTCAAAAGCTAATAAATATTTTGAAACAGAACTTACTCCGAGTTTAGGTGCAAATACAGGACCACTTTTTGGAGTTGGATTATTTAAAATTAATTAAAATAGCAAAAATGAGCAAACATATTATTTGCTCATTTTTTTTTATATAATAAAATATATAAATAGGAGAAAAAAATGAAAGAAAAAGAAAATAATATGATTGAAAATATATGGGACTGGATAAAAACTATAGTTTTTGCTATTATAATTGCAATGTTATTTAAAATATTTATAGGAGATACAACAAAAGTTCAAGGAAATTCAATGAATGATACACTTCATAATAATGATATTTTATATGTAGATAAAATAGCGATGAAAATTAATGGACCAAAAATTGGAGATATCGTTATAATAGATGCTCCAGATCAAAATGGCGTTAAATATGTAAAAAGAATTATTGCAAAACCAGGAGATAAAGTTCATATACAAGATGGAAAAGTTTATGTAAATGATAAAGTGATTGAAGAAGAATATATTAACATTCCTCAAACTGTACTTACTCATGAAACGGACACATGGAATCTTTTAGGAGATGAATATTTTGTTATGGGAGATAATAGAATACCTGGAGAAAGTAATGATTCAAGGGCTTTTGGGCCTGTAAAGAAAAATCATATCTTAGGACATGTAGTTTTAAGAATTCTTCCTTTTAGTGATTTTGGAAAGTTGGATTAATAAAAATGAAAAAAACTAATATAAGAAATTTTAGCATAATTGCTCATATTGATCATGGGAAAAGTACACTTGCAGATAGGCTTATAGAAAAAGTAGGTAAACTTTCACCAAGAGAAATGCAACAGCAAAAACTTGACAATATGAGCATAGAACAAGAAAGAGGAATAACAATTAAGCTTAAAGCAGTTAAACTTAATTATACTGCTGAAGATGGAAAAAATTATGAGCTTAATTTAATAGACACCCCTGGCCATGTCGATTTTAATTATGAAGTATCAAGAAGTCTAAAAGCTTGTGAAGGAGCATTACTTGTGGTTGATACAACACAGGGTGTTGAGGCTCAAACAGTTGCAAATACATATTTAGCTCTAGAGCAAAATTTGGAAATACTTCCTATATTAAACAAAATAGATCTCCAAAGTTCAAGAGTTGAAGAAACTAAAAAAGAAATAGAAGATGAACTAGGTATTGATACCACAAATGCGCCTGAAGTATCTGCTAAAACTGGACTTAATATAGAAGCGGTTCTTGAAGATATTGTAAAAAATGTTCCTCCTCCAGAAGATAATGATGATAAACCATTAAAAGCATTGATTTTTGATTCATATTATGATTCATATAGAGGTGTAATTTGTTATGTTAGAGTTTTTGATGGAATTGTAAAAGCTGGAGATAGAATAAAGCTTATGCACACTGGAAAAGAATTTGAGGTAACTTCAGTTGGATATACAAAAAGTAATAGAATTGAAACTGAAAAATTATCAAGTGGTGATGTAGGCTTTATAGAAGCATCTATAAAAAATGTAAAAGAAGCAGAAGTTGGAGATACAATAACAAATGCATATAATCCTACAGAAGAAGCATTAAGTGGATATAGAAAAGTAGTTCCAATGGTTTATTGTGGAATTTATCCAGCAGAAGGAGAAAGTTTTGATAAATTAAAAGATTCATTAGAAAAATTACAGGTTAATGATGCATCTTTAGTTTATGAACAAGAAAACTCAACAGCACTAGGAACAGGACTTCGTTGTGGGTTTTTAGGGCTATTACATATGGATGTAATTGAGGAAAGACTTGAAGATGAATTTGATCTTCAATTGATTGCAACTGCTCCTTCTGTTATATATCATGTAAAATTAAGAGGAATAGATGAAGAATTAGAAATTCAAAATCCAAATGATTTTCCAAATCCAGCAGAAATAGAATATGTAAAAGAGCCTATTGCAAATGTAGAAATATATACACCAAAAGAATATGTTGGAGATGTTATGGGGCTTTGTCAGTCAAGAAGAGGAGAAATGGTTAATATGCAATATATTGATTCTGACAGAGTTCTTATAAAATATTTAATTCCACTTAGTGAAGTAATATATAATTTTTTTGATTCATTAAAATCAAGAACAAAGGGCTATGCATCTATGGATTATGAAGTGAAAGAATATAAAATAGGTAAACTTGTAAAATTAGACATACTTTTAAATGGAGATAAAGTAGATGCACTTTCTACAATTGTACATGAAGATTTTGCCTATGATAGAGGAAGGTCAATTGCAGAAAAATTAAAAGATGAAATTCCTAGACAACAATTTCAAATTGCAGTTCAAGCGGCAATAGGTAATAAAGTAATTGCTAGAGAAACTGTAAAAGCATTAAGAAAAGATGTACTTTCAAAATGTTATGGAGGAGATATTTCTAGAAAGAAAAAACTTCTTGAAAAACAAAAAGAAGGAAAAAAGAGAATGAGACAAATTGGGCAAGTTCAGATACCTCAAGAAGCTTTCCTTTCAGTTTTAAAATATGATGATGAAAAATAAATTATTACGGATTGCTGAATAGTATGGAAAAGGTTGGCGCTTATATTCATATACCATTTTGTGAAAAAAAATGTTATTACTGCGATTTTTGTGCATTTGAAAATCTAGAAAATAGAATAGATACCTACGTAAATGATTTGATTAAAGAAATAAAACTGTGTAGAAAGAGAATGTCATTAGAAATAGATTCAATATATATTGGTGGAGGTACACCATCATATATTGATCCTGTATATATTAAACAAATTTATAAACAGCTTTCATTTTTTAAAATAGATGATGATATTGAATTTACAATTGAGGTGAATCCAAACACAATTGATAAAAATAAATTAAAAATATATAAAGAAATAGGAATAAATAGAATATCAATAGGCGTAGAAAGCTTTAATGAAAAAATTTTAAAAGCAATTGGTAGAAATTATAATAAAGAAATAGTTTTAAATGATATTGATCTTATAAAAAATTTTGGTTTTAAGAATTTTTCGATAGATATGATGTTGAATTTGCCTTTAGAAAATAAGAAAACAATAGATGAAGATCTTAAAATTTTAAAGAAAATAAATCCAAACCATGTATCATGGTATACATTAATAATTGAAAAGGGTACAAGATTTAATACTCTTCTAAAAAAAGGAAAGTTAAAACTTTCAGATGATGATTTAGTAGTAGATAGATTTGACTATGTAATAAAAGAACTTGAAAAAATTGGAATTAAAAGATATGAAATTTCAAACTTTTCAAAAAAAAATTATGAATCTAAACATAATTTAAAATATTGGAATTTAGAAGGATACATAGGTTTTGGTCTAAATAGTGCAAGTTATATTTCAAACAGGAGATTTCAAAATACAGCTAGTATTTATAAATACCACAAATTAATTGAAGAAAATAAATTACCTATTGAAACAAATGAATTTATAGATAAAAATACAAGTATTTACGAATATATAATTTTAAAACTTAGAAAAGTTGAGGGACTATCATATAAAAGTTTTAAGGAAAAATTTGACTTTGATATTAGAGATAAATTTAACGATGTAATAGAAAAATATAAAAATTATAAGTTTTTTGTAGATGATGAAGATAGACTTAGATTTTCAAAAAAAGGATTTAATTTATCAAATATGTTTTTTGTTGATATTATTTCTTGACAAAATAGTAATGCTTAGTATACTACTCTTAGCAGTCAAGAATATAGAGTGCTAAGAGAGGTGATAAGATGTCGACGGAAAAAAGAAAAATGAAGATTCTTTATTCCATAATTGACACATACATCCTTAGAGGAGAACCCGTAGGATCAAAGAAATTACTTGAAGAATTTGATATGGGTATATCATCTGCAACAATAAGAAATGACATGAATTCATTAGAAAAAATGGGCTTTCTTACAAAGTCACATTCATCTAGCGGAAGACTGCCTTCGAACAATGGATATCGAAAATATGTAGATGAAATTTTAAATGGAGATTTTAGTACAAATATAACTCAAGATTATTCTTTAATAAGGGAAAACTTAGAAAAAAGTATAGAAAATGGGGAAGATGTAATTGAAAATGCGACTAAAATTTTATCTGCAATAACTCATTGTACAGCAGTGTCTACATCATATAAAAGTGATGTGAAAAAGCTAGTTAGTATGAAGATTTTAGAAGTTAAGCCAAAATTTTTCGTTATGATATCAGTTTATGATAATGGTCTTGTTTTAGATGATAAAATAAAGCTTGATCAAAATTTAACAAGCAAGGAGCTTGATTATTTAAATGAAGTTTTAACAAATAGCTTAGTTGGTCTTAATTTAGTACAAATAAATAAAAAAATAGATGAAGTGAAGCTTAATCTAAAAAAATACGAGTTTTTCTTAAACCAGGTAAAATATTTTTTTAAAAAAGTCGAGGAAAAAAATATTGATGAAGTGTATGTTGAAGGTCTTGGAAATATTTTTTACTATAAAGAATTTTCAGAAACAGATAAAGCAAAGGACTTTATACGACTTTTTGATAGTAAAGAGAATATAGAAGCCTTATTTTCATCAGATGATAATAATGAACTTGTTATTAAAATTGGAGATGAAAATGAAAAAGAGGATCTTAAAGAAAATACTTTAATAACAGCTTGTTACAAGTATGATGGTATATATGGAAAAATAGGGATACTAGGACCTACAAGAATAAATTATTCAGAAATTATACCAGATGTTAAGCTTATTTCATTGCTAATAAGTAAATAAGAAAGGTTTGGAAAAAGTTGGATAAAGAAAAAGAAAAACTCTTAGATGATGATAAAGAAGAGACATTTGAGGCTGAAATTGTAGAAGAAGAAGCAGAACAAGATTCATCAGAAAGTAAAACAAATTCAGATGAAAATCAGATTGATGAATACAAAGATAAATATCAAAGATTACTTGCTGATTTTTCAAACTATAAACAAAGAGAAGAAAAAAATAAAGTTGAATTTAAAAAATATGCAATTGAAGGACTTGTAGAAAAGATGCTGCCTGTACTTGACAGTTTTGACAGGGCATTGGAAAATGTTGATAAAGATGATTCTTTTGTAAAAGGAATAAAATTAACAAGAGATGAGTTTTGGAAAATATTAAGTAATGAAGGCTTAGAAGAAATAGAATCTGATAATGTGAAATTTGACCCTACATTACATCAAGCTGTATTAGCCGAAGATTGTGAAGGAGTTGAATCGGGTTTTGTTTCTGAAACATTTCAAAAAGGATATAAGATAGGAAATAAAGTTATTAGACCTGCTATGGTTAAAGTGGCAAATTAGGAGGATAGATTATGGCAAAAATAATAGGAATAGATTTAGGAACTACAAACTCTGCAGTAGCAGTTATGGAAGGAACTGATTCAGTTATAATTCCAAATTCTGAAGGAAACAGAACAACACCATCTGTTGTTGCATTTTCAAAAGATGGAGAAAGATTAGTTGGTGAAGTTGCAAAAAGACAAGCAATAACAAATCCAGATAGAACAATTAGTTCAATAAAAAGACACATGGGAAGTGATTACAAAACAGCAGAAATCGATGGAAAAAGATATACTCCAGAAGAAATATCAGCAATGATTTTGCAAAAATTAAAAGCTGATGCTGAAAGCTATTTAAATGATACAGTTACAGATGCCGTAATTACTGTCCCTGCATATTTTACGGATGCACAGAGACAAGCTACAAAAGATGCTGGGAAAATTGCAGGATTAAATGTTCAAAGAATTATTAATGAACCTACAGCAGCAGCTCTTGCATATGGAATGGATAAAGAAAATGGAAATTCTAAAATCATGGTATATGATTTAGGTGGTGGTACATTTGATGTGTCAATACTAGAAGTTGGAGATGGAGTATTTGAAGTTGTATCTACAAGAGGTAACAATAAATTAGGCGGAGATGATTTCGATAATGCTTTGTTAGAATATATAGCCGATGAGTTTAAAAAAGAAAATGGTGTTGATTTAAGAGCAGATCTTACATCAAAACAGAGACTTAAAGATGCTGCTGAAAAGGCTAAAAAAGAATTATCTTCTGTAAAGTCTACAGATATTAATTTACCATTTATTACAGCGGTTAATGGACAACCTGTGCATTTAAATATGACTGTTACAAGAGCAAAGTTTGATGAATTAACTAAAAATCTTGTAGAAAAAACAAGAGGTCCTGTAATGGATGCCTTAAAAGATGGAGGATTAACTACAGGTGATATTGATAAAGTTCTATTAGTTGGAGGTTCATCAAGAATTCCTGCAGTACAAGAATTAGTAAGAGAAATAATTGGAAAAGAACCTCAGAAAGATATAAATCCAGATGAATCAGTAGCAATTGGTGCTGCAATTCAGGGAGGAGTTTTGACAGGAGAAGTTAAAGATCTTCTTTTGCTTGATGTTACACCACTTTCTTTAGGTATTGAAACTTTGGGTGGAGTTGCAACTAAATTAATAGAAAGAAATACAACTATCCCTACAAAGAAATCTCAAGTATTTACTACTGCTGCTGACGGACAAACATCGGTAGATATACATGTAGTTCAAGGTGAAAGGGAAATGGCATCTGACAATACAACACTTGGAAGATTTCAGTTAACAGGAATTCCACCTGCAAAAAGAGGAATACCACAAATTGAAGTAACTTTTGATATAGATGCGAATGGTATCGTAAATGTTTCTGCAAAAGATTTAGGCTCTGGAAAAGAACAAAAAATCACAATTACTTCTTCAACTAATTTGTCAGAGGATGAAATTGATAAAAAAGTAAAAGAAGCAGAAAAATTTGCAGAAGAAGACAAGAAGAAAAAAGAAACAATCGAAGCTAGAAATAATGGCGAAAGCTTAGTATATCAAGCAAAAAAACTCGTTGAAGAATCAAAAATTGAAGGCTCACAGAAAGATGATATAGAATCCAAAATTAAAGCACTTGAAGATGTATTAGAAAGTGGAGATGGAGAATTAATAAAGCAAAAATCTGACGATCTTCAAAATGCTATGTACAAAGTTTCTGAAAATATGTATAAAAACCAAGGTGGTCAAACATCATCAGAAAATAATTCACAAAATGATGATGACGTTGTTGATGCTGATTACGAAGTTGTTGATGACGATCAAGAGTAATTTAGAAAAGTTTTGTAGGCTAAATCCTTTTTGGGTTTAGCCTAATTTTATGAAGAGGTGAAGAATGAAAGATCCATATGAAGTTTTAAATGTTCCAAAAAATGCATCAAATGCTGAAATAAAAAAACAATATAGAAGACTTGCAAAACAATATCATCCTGATTTGCACCCTGATGATGAAAATGCAAAAGAAAAATTTTCTGAAATATCAAATGCTTATGAAATTCTTTCAAATGATGAAAAAAGGGCAAAGTATGACAGGTATGGTTCTGCTGCTTTTGAGAATGGCTCTTCATCAGGTCAAGGTTTTGGATTTGAAGATATTTTTTCCGGATTTGATGATATATTTGATATTTTTGGAACAGGAAGAAGGCAACAATCTTCATACGATAGAAGAAATGCTCCAAGAAAAGGTGAAGATATTCAGCAGGTAATAAAACTTAGCTTTAGAGAAAGTGCATTTGGAGTTTCAAAAGAAATACAAATTAGAAGAAAAGAAAAATGCAAAACTTGCGATGGAAGTGGAGTAGAACCAGGAAGTGAAAAAGTTGTTTGTGATAAATGTCATGGAACAGGTAGAATTACTCAAACTTCAAATACCCCATTTGGATCTTTTTCTCAAACTACAACATGCGATAAGTGTCATGGAACTGGAGAAATTATTAAAGAAAAATGTCATACATGTCATGGAACAGGTTTTGTGATGAAGAGTAAGACAGTAAATGTAGATATTCCTTCAGGAGTTGAAAATAACAGTGTTATAAAAATGTCGGGTTTAGGTAATGCTGGAGTAAACGGTGGAGAAAATGGAGATGTTTACTTAATAATTCAAGTTGAAGAACACGAAATTTTTAAAAGAAATGGTCTTGATATAAATTACGAATTACCATTAACATTTGTAACAGCAACTTTAGGAGGTAAAATTAAAGTTCCAGTTCTAAATGGAACTAAAGATTTTGATATTCCAGAAGGAACACAAACAGGAACCACGTTTAAAATAAAGAATGAAGGAATTAAAAGTTCAAGGACAGGCGAAGTAGGAGATATATATTTTACTGTAAAATTGATTACTCCTACAAAACTGAATAAAGAACAAAAAGAAGCTCTTAAAAAGTTTGCAACACTTTCAGGTAATGAAGTTAGCGATAAAAAGAGTGGCTTTTTTGATAAATTAAAGGATTTATTTGAATAATATGAGCAAATCATTTCACATTGAAACTCTTGGTTGTAAAGTTAATCAGTATGAATCAGAAGCAATTGAGGAAATGCTTTTAGAAAAAGGATTTGAAAAAAAAGAAAAGAATGCCGATATATATATTATAAATACATGTACTGTTACCAATATGAGTGATAGAAAATCAAGGCAGACTATTAGAAAAGCTAAAAGAGAAAACCCTAAAGCTTTTGTTGCTGTAATAGGTTGTTATAGTCAGGTAAAACCTGAAGAAGTTATGGAAATTGAAGGTGTAGATGTAGTTTTAGGATCTAGAAACAAAGAGAAAGTTGTAGAAATTTGTGAAGAATATTATAAAAATAATGTAGATTTTAATCAAAATAAAGTGGAAAGTTTTTATTCAGGTGAAAAAATTGAAAATTTAAATATCTCATCTCAAAATGATATGACAAGAGCTTACATAAAAATTCAAGATGGTTGTAATATGTTTTGCTCTTATTGTTTAATTCCATATGCAAGAGGACCTGTTTCTAGTAGAAATTTACAAGAAATTTTAGATGAAGCAAAAAGACTTTCGCAAAATGGATATAAGGAAATTGTTATAACTGGTATTCATGTTGCAAGCTATGGTATTGATTTAAAAGAAGATATATCACTTATTGATGTACTTGAAGGAATATCTAAAATAGAAAATGTAAAAAGAATAAGGCTTTCTTCAATGGAACCTAGAACAATTACAGAGGATTTTTTAAAGAGGATTTTAAAATTAGAAAAAGTCTGTGACCATTTTCATTTATCATTGCAATCAGGTTCAGATAAAATTCTTAAATTGATGAATAGAAAATATGATAAAAAGATGTATCTTGAGAAAGTTGATCTGATAAGAAAATACATGCCTAATGCCGCAATAACAACTGATATAATTGTTGGATTTCCATCTGAAAATGATGATGATTTCTTAGAAACAGTAGATTTTATTAATCAAGTTAAATTTTCAAGAGTTCATATTTTTAAATATTCTAAACGTGAAGGAACAAGAGCTTTTAATTTTCCAAATCAAGTAGATGGACTTACTAAAACTAAAAGATCAAAGAAATTATCTGAAATAGAACATATAATTTCAAATAATTACCTTAAAAAACAAATTGGAAATACATTATCGGTTTTATTTGAAGAAAAATCTGATATAGAAGGTTTTGAGTCAGGTTATTCTACAAATTATATAAGAGTTAATGTAAAATCAGATAAAAATCTTAAAAATAAAATTTGTGATGTTAAGATTTTAGATACAAAGAATGGATATCTTTTAGGAAAAGTAATATAAATTTTTTAAAATAAGTAGATTTTACATTTAATGATTTAAAAATTTTAAAAAAAATTTGAATTAATAATAAATTATGTTATCATATAATATGATGGGGGTGAGTTATGGACTGCATATTTTGTAAGATAGCTAATAAAGAAATTCAATCCGATGTAATTTATGAGGATGAAAAAGTTATAGCTTTTAACGACAATAATCCGCAGGCACCTGTCCATTTTCTTGTAATTCCAAAGAAACATATAAAATCAATCGATGACTTGGAAGAAATTGATAAAGATTTGGTAGGGCATATTTTTTTAGTGATAAAAAAAATAACCACAGATCTTGGTGTTAGCGACAATGGATATAGAGTTGTAGTTAATACTGGTGAAGATGCACAACAAAGTGTAAAACATCTTCATTTTCATGTTATGGCTTCAAGAAAGTTTTCACGGCCAGCAGGTTGATGTTCTTTTGTTTCATAAGAGAGGGGGGGAGAAAATGACAGAGATCAGAGTCGGAGAGAATGAATCTATAGATAATGCTATCAAAAGATTTAAAAGACAATGTGCAAGATCCGGTGTTCTTACAGAATACAGAAAAAGAGAACACTATGAAAAGCCAAGCGTAAAAAGAAAGAAAAAATCTGACGCAGCAAAAAGAAAAAACAGAAAAAAATAATCAGAACTGATTAAATTTTAAATAAGCTCTTTAAAGTTTTATTTACTATGAATAACTTTAAGAGCTTATTTAATTTAATTAATTTTTAGATTTTGTTCATATTTTTTTGTAATTAAAAATTTTATTTTAAAATAATGAATTTGTAATAGTAAAATAATTACATATTAAAAAATTTATTATCTTATGCATAAATTAATAAAGTATTAGAGGGGGCTATATGTATAAAGAAATTATTGAAAAACTCACAGTATCATGTCTTACAAAGAAAAATTTATTTGAAAAATCAATTTTTAAATATTTAAATTCTTCTATGCTAGCAGGTTTTTTTATTGGAATGGGAATATTAATTATGTCTTTATCAAATTTGATTTTTAAAGATATATCTTTTCCTATTGTAAAATTTGTAAATGGTTTTGTATTTCCACTAGCTCTTTCTTATGTAATATTTGCAGGTGGTGAACTTTTCACAGGAAATATTTTAATAATAGGTATGGGAAAATTAAATAAAAAAATAGATTTTAGATTATGTTTTAAAATTCTTTTTTTATCTTATTTAGGTAATTTACTTGGAGCTTTTATTATTTCATTTTTATTTTCTATGACGAATGTATCAAATGAACTTAAAGATACAATAGTTACAATGGCAAATGGTAAAATTTCACAGGATATTTTAACTTTAATATTCAAAGGAATATTGTGTAATATTTTAGTATGCCTTGCGGTTTTAATGTGTAATAGAAATATATCTGATGTTGCAAAATTAATTATGATATTTTGGTGTATTTTTCCTTTTGTTGCATTAGGATTTGAACATAGTATTGCAAATATGACATGCTTAATTCTTGCAAAAATTTTTGACTCGACAATTACAATTTCAAATATTTTACATAACTTAATTCCTGTTACAATTGGGAATATTATAGGTGGTCTTGTTATTGCATTTACATATTTTAACATTGGAAAAGAATGATTTTGTAAAATCATATATTATTTTATTTTTCTAAAAAAACGTTGACAAATATTTTTTTAATTGTTATTATTATAATATAAGTTAATAAATTTTTAATCTTCAGGGCGGGGCGTAATTCCCCACCGGCGGTAAAGTCCGCGAGCGAAAGCTGAATTGGTGAGATTCCAATACCGACAGTAATAGTCTGGATGAAAGAAGAAATTTATATTTTTATTTTTAGAGCCTTGAATTAGGCTCTTTTTTTGTGGGAGTTAATAATGAACAATAGTTTTGATGATGACTATTACATGAAAATGGCTATTGAATTAGCTAAAGGTGGTATTGGAAAAACTTTATCTAATCCGCTTGTTGGTTGTGTAATAGTAAAAAATGGAGAAATAATTGGAAAAGGATATCATGAGAAGTTTGGAAGGGCACATGCTGAAGTAAATGCAATAAACAATGCATTAAATCATGTAAAAACTTTAGAAGGTTCAACACTTTTTGTAAATCTTGAACCATGTTCTCACTACGGCAAAACACCACCATGTGCTAATAGAATTATAAAAGAAAAAATTTCACGTGTGGTAATAGGAACAAAAGATCCTTTTGAAAAAGTTTCAGGAAGAGGAATTAGAATTCTTAAAGATGCAGGAATTTCAGTTTCTGAAAATGTTATGAAAGAAGAATGTATTAAATTAAATGAGAGATTTTTTTCATATATTAAAAAGAAAAGACCATTTGTTGTATTAAAAACTGCAATGTCATTAGATGGGAAAATCGCGACAAAAACAGGAGATTCAAAGTGGGTTACATCTGAATCATCACGAAAATTTTCACACGAACTTCGTGGAAAACTTGATGCAGTAATGGTTGGTATAAACACAGTTATTAATGATAACCCAAGTTTAAACGTTAGATATGGAAATTATAGAAATAATCCAATTCGAGTTATTGTAGATACAAATCTTAAAATACCAATTAACTCAAAAGTGTTATCTGAAAAACTAGAATCTTTTACAATTATAGCAACAACCAAAAATTTTGATGAGAAAAAATATGAAATTTTAAAATCAAAAGAAAATATTAAAATAGTTGTTGCAGAAGAAAAAAATGGTCATGTTGATTTAAAAGATTTATTAAACAAACTTATGGAATTTAATATCTCATCAATATTACTTGAAGGAGGTGGTGTTTTAAATGCCTCCATGTTAAAGGAAAATTTAGTGGATAAATTTTACATATTTATTGCACCAAAAATAATAGGCTCTGATGGAAAGCCTGTAATTGGAGAAATGAATTTTGAAAATTTAAATGATGTGATTAAACTATCAGAATTAGAATTAAAAAAAATATCTGATGATATACTCATAATAGGAAGGATCTGATCTTATTTTTACAGGAATAATTGAAGAAATTGGAACATTAAAAAACATTACAAAGAAAAATAATTTATATACTTTAAATATAAATGCAAAAAAAGTACTTAATGATACAAAAGTTGGAGATTCTATAGCAACTAATGGAGTTTGTTTAACAGTTAGTGATATAAAAGATAATTATTTTGAAGCAGATGTAATGCTTGAAACCATAAATAATACAACTTTTAAAAATTTAAAATTAGGCGATGTTTTAAATTTAGAAAGAGCACTTTTACTAACAGATAGACTTAATGGTCATATTGTACAAGGACATGTAGATGGAGTTGGTCAGATTATAAATATTAAAATAAACTCAAATGACATTGTTTACAAGCTTTTGACAAATGATAGTTTATTAAAATATATAGTAAAAAAAGGTTCTGTTGCACTTGATGGAATAAGCCTTACAATTTCAAATGTTGATAAAAGTTCATTTGAAGTTTCTATAATACCTACAACAATTAGAGAGACAAATTTAGCCTCAAAAAAAGTCGGAGATTTAATAAACATTGAAACAGACATAATAGGACGATATATTTATAAATTTTTGAATAATAGAAATAAAAATGATATAGATTATGAATTTTTAAAAAAATGTGGATTTTAAGGAGCGAAAATGAAAATTAATACAATTGAAGAAATAGCAGAAGCTCTTCGTAATGAAGAAATAGTTATAGTAACAGATGACCCTGATAGAGAAAATGAAGGAGATATGATTCTTGCTGCAGAATTTGCTACTGGAGAGAAAATAAATACATTAGCATCTCTTGCTAAAGGTCTAATATGCATGCCAATGTCAAAAGAATATGCACAAAAACTTGATTTACCACAAATGGTAGTGGATAACACCGATAATCATGAAACAGCATTTACAGTTTCAGTTGACCATGTGGATACAACTACGGGAATATCAGCTTACGAGAGGGCATTTACAGCCGTTAAAATCACAGAAAAAGATGCAAAACCAGAAGATTTTAGACGCCCAGGACATATGTTTCCTCTTGTTGCAAGAAAAAATGGAATATTTGTAAGGGCAGGCCATACTGAAGCAACAGTTGATCTATTAAAAATTGCAGGTTTAAAAGAAGTTGGAATTTGCTGTGAAATTATGGCTGATGATGGTCATATGCTTCGTGGAGAAAAAATATTTGAACTTGCAAAGAAACTTAATATGAAAATTACCACAACTAAAGAACTTTTACTCTATAGAAAAAGGCATGAAAAAATAGTAAAAAAGGTTGCAAGTGCTAAACTCCCAACAAAATACGGTGAGTTTATTGCTCATGCATATATTGATAAAGTCACAGGTGAGCATCATATTGCTCTTGTAAAAGGTGAAATTGGCGATGGAATGGATGTACTTACAAGAGTTCATTCAGAATGTCTAACAGGAGACTGTTTTGGCTCTCTTAGATGTGATTGTGGAAATCAACTTCATCTTGCAATGAAAAGAATTGATGAAGAAGGACGAGGAATTTTACTTTACATGAGACAGGAAGGGCGAGGTATAGGCCTTGTAAATAAAATACGTGCATATGCTCTTCAAGATGAAGGAATGGATACGGTTGAGGCAAATTTAGCTTTAGGTTTTCCTGAAGATGCAAGAGATTATTCAACAGGAGCTCAAATTTTACAGGATTTAGGAGTGAAAGAACTTAGGCTTCTTACAAATAATCCAGATAAAGTTTATTCACTTAAAGAGTTTGGAATGAAAATAAAAGAAAGAGTTCCAATTGAAATACACTCTACAGTTAACGATGAATTTTACTTAAGAACAAAAGCTGAAAAAATGAACCATATATTACATGAATTTCAAAAAACAAAATAATTGGAGGAATAAAAAATGAAAATACACAATGCAAATTTAAATTCAAAAGGTAAAAAATATGCGGTAATATTAGCGCGTTTCAACGAGTTTATTGTTTCTAAACTTTTAGACGGATGTATAGATGCCCTTAAAAGACATGGTGCAAATGATGAAGACATTGAAGTTTTTTGGGTTCCAGGATCTTTTGAAATACCATTAATTGCTAAGACTCTTGCAAAAACTGGTAAGTATGATGCACTTATTGCACTAGGAGCTGTTATAAGAGGGTCAACTTCTCACTATGAGCTTATTTCAACTGAAGTTGCAAAGGGAGTTGCATCGTCTTCACTTGAAACAGGAGTTCCAATAGTATTTGGAGTACTTACTACAGAAAATATTGAGCAGGCGATAGAGCGTGCAGGAACAAAAATGGGAAATAAAGGATTTGATGCAGCTGTTAGTGCAATTGAAATGGCAAATTTAATGGGAGAAATACGTGAATAAAATTAAAAGTATAATTTTTGATTTTGACGGAACGTTACACAATACAATTGAAATATACTATCCTGCATTTAAGCTTGGCATAGAGAATTTAAATAAAAATAACGTTGCACTTGATTTTAAGGTTACACGTGAAAATATTTCAATTTTTTTAGGAGAAAAGCCATCTTATGCTTATGATTTGATTGCAAAAGATGCAGATGAGAAATTAAAACTTGAAACTCAAAAAATCGTAGGAAATTCCATGGAAAAGTTTATGGAAAATGGAGTTGGGAAATTATATCCAAATACTATAAAAGTTTTAGAACTTTTAAAACAGAAATATGATCTCTATATACTTTCAAATGCAAAAAATATATATTTAGATAAAGCACTTGAAATTTATAAAATAAAAAAATATTTTAAGAAAGCTTATGCTACAGAAAGTTTTGGATATATTTCAAAAAGTGAAATACTAAAAAGAGTATTACCAAATATAAAAAAGGAAGTAATATTTGTAGGAGATAGATTCCATGATATAGATGCTGCAATATCAAATAATATTAAAAGCATATTTTGTAATTATGGATTTGGAAATAGATATGAAGGGGAAAATGCAGACTATAAAATAGATAGTATTGAAGATATTTTAGAAGTATTATAAAAAATATAATTAGTTTATTTTTTATAATACTTCTCCTTACCTATATTAGAATATAAAATGGGTATAATTATTTAAAGGAGGAGATATGAACTTTAATGAGATAGCTATACTTTTATTTCTTATATTGGCATTTGTTTCTTCTGTTTTTGCTGTTTTTACATTGAAAAGAAAACAATTTGCAATAATTTCTTTTATTTCGTATTTTGTTTTTACATATTTAACTTATCAGCAAAATGAAGAATATTTATTTCCTATAATATTATTTGTTTTAGGAATTTTATTATTGACATTTGAAATATTTATTCCAGGTTTTGGAGTTTTTGGAGTAAGCGGAATAGTTTTGTGTCTATATTCTCTTTTTGTAGTTAAAAATTTAATTCCTTATTTTGCAATAGCAGGTTTTATAGCATTTTTATTATGTTTTGTACTAATGAAATTTGGATACAGTGCAAATTTATTTAATCATTTAATTTTGAATAACACATTAACGAATGATGCTGGATTTAATAGTAATATTGTAAGGAATGATTTAATTGATAAAATTGGAATAACTAAATCTCCATTAAGACCATTTGGGAAAATTGAAATAGATGGCGAAATTTTTGATGCAACCACAGATGGAGAATTTATTGATATTGGAAAAAAAGTAAAAGTTTCTAAACTTAAAAATTCAGTACTTAAAGTAAAAATTTGGGAGGAATAAGTATGTATGATGTTTTGTATTCTACATTTTTTGGAATTGGTCGTTTATTAGTTCTGATTATCCTTTTAGTGATTATATTTTCGTTTGTACCTTTCGGGTTACGGATTACAGCAAGATCTTCTGGAGTTAAAATTAGAATGATAGATTTGATTGCTATGAAATTTAGAAAAGTACAACCTAAATTAATTGTTAATGCCATGATAAAGTCAACAAAAGCAGGATTGTCTATAAATATGAATGATTTAGAAAGTCATTTTTTATCTGGTGGAGATGTAAATCAGGTTGTAGATGCAATGATTGCTGCAGAAAGGGCAAATATAGATTTGGGTTTTCAAAAAGCTGCTGCGATTAATCTTGCTGGAAGAAATGTTTTAGAATCCGTAAGAATTTCTGTAACCCCAAAGGTAATAAATACACCTGAAGTTGCTGCAGTTGCAATAGATGGAATAGAAGTTAGAGCAATTGCAAAAGTTACAGTTAAAGCTGATATAGATAAGTTAGTTGGTGGAGCTGGTGAAGAAACGGTAATTGCAAGAGTTGGAGAAGGAATTGTAACTACAATAGGTTCTTCACAAACATATAATGAAGTTCTTGAAAACCCAGATAAAATTTCTAAAACAGTTTTAAATAAGGGACTCGACAGTGGAACAGCTTTTGAAATTTTATCTATAGATATTGCAGATGTAAATGTAGGCCAAAATATAGGGGCAAAACTTCAAGCAGAAAGAGCTGAAGCAGATAAAAATATTGCACAGGCAAAAGCTGAAGAAAGAAGAGTGCAAGCTATTGCAGTAGAACAGGAAAATAAAGCTAAAGTTGTTGAAGCTCAAGCTGAAGTTCCAAAAGCTATAGCACAAGCTTTTAGAGAAGGAAAGCTTGGAGTTATGGACTACTATAACATGCAAAATATACAAAGTGATACAGAAATGAGAAATTCTATATCAGAGATGAGTAAAGATGATGGAAATAAAAAATAATGAAATCAAATCTAGAACTTAAAAAAGTTTTTGAAAATATATTAAAACATGAAAAATTTGACAATAAAAATAGTAAAAAAAAGAAAAAAAGTGATTTTAAAAAAACAAATTTAAAAAATATTTCAAAAGAAAAATATGAAAATCAAGTAATAAATAAAAAAAATGATTTAAATAAAAGAAAAAGAACTTTTAATGATGATACTAAAAAAGAAGAAGGAATTTTATCTGATTTAAAAAAAAATAAGAATAAGGAAATTAAGAAAATGGTAATTTATTCGCAAATTTTATCAAATCCAAAATCAAAAAGATAGGTTGAATGCCTATCTTTGTTTTTTATAGTATAATATCCTAAAGAAAGGATGATAAATATAAAAAAAGATTTTGAAATTAATAATACAGATTATGTTGCAATTCTTTTTGGTAATCTTGACAGCAATAAAAAATATATAGAAGAAAGACTTTCAGTTAAATTAAAATTAAAAGATGGCAAATTGACTATTGAAGGGGATGAAGTCCCTGTTTTACTTGCAAAAAAAGTGATTGAACAATTATATCTTAAAATTGAAAAAGATAATTTTATTGATAATCAGTCACTAAAATATTGTATAGATTTAATTACAAGGGAAAATAGAGAAGCTATAAAACCAATTTTAGATGAAGTAATTACAACAACTGCAGTTGGAAAGCCGTTAAAACCAAAAACTTTAGGTCAAAAAAATTATATTGAAAAAATTAAAAATAATGACATTGTTTTTGGAATAGGTCCTGCTGGGACTGGTAAAACTTATTTGGCTATGGCAATGGCAATAAAGTCATTTAGAAATAACGAAGTTAATAGAATTATTCTTACAAGACCTGCCGTTGAAGCAGGAGAAAGCTTAGGATTTTTACCTGGAGATTTACAAGAAAAAGTAGATCCATATCTAAGGCCTTTATATGATGCTTTATATGAAATTTTAGGATATGATAACTATATAACTTTTGTAGAAAAAGGGTTAATTGAGGTTGCACCACTTGCATATATGAGAGGAAGAACACTTGATAATGCATTTGTAATTTTAGATGAAGCACAGAATACTACTTATGAGCAAATGAAAATGTTTCTTACAAGAATTGGTTACGGGTCAAAAGCTATAATCACAGGAGATACAAGCCAAATAGATTTGCCAAGAGGTAAAAATTCTGGTCTTGTAGCTGCAGAAAAAATATTATCTTCAGTAGACGGAATTGAATTTATGAATTTTTCAGATATTGATGTAGTAAGGCATCCTTTAGTACAAAGAATTATAAATGCTTACGGAAGGTATGAAGCGGAAAATGAATCTTTTAATAGATAATAGAGATGAAAGTCTTGAAATAAATCAGGATTTAATAGATATTTTAAATAAAACTGCTGTTGAAGTTTTGACAGAACAAAATCTTGATACAAATTATGAAATATCAGTTAGTTTTGTAACAGAAGAAGAGATAGAAGATTTAAATTCAAAATATAGGAATATTAAAAAAGTTACTGATGTTTTATCTTTTCCTTTGGAAGATGAGTTTTATGATATTGAAGAAAATAAACTTCTTGGAGATATAGTAATTTGTGTAAAAAGAGCAAAAGAGCAAGCAATAGAATATGGTCATTCATTTGAAAGAGAAATAATGTATTTGACATGTCATTCAATGCTACATCTTTTAGGATATGACCATATTAATATAGAAGAAAAAGATGAAATGCGTTTTCATGAAAAAAAGATAATGAAAAACTTAGGTGTTTTTAAATGAGCGATAATAAAAAAGATGGAGAAAAATATAATCCAAAAGAAGGTAAAACATTAGCTGAACGTTTTGTAAAGGGGTTTGATTATGCATTTGATGGTATAATTTTTGCAATAAAATCAGAAAAAAATGTAAAGTTTCATATAATATCTTCTGTACTTATTTTGATGTTTTCTCTTTTCATGAATATCTCAAGAGTTGAAATGATTCTTGTTGTTTTTGCAGTTTCTTTTGTATTGGTAACAGAACTTTTAAACACAGCAATAGAACAAGCCGTAAATTTAGCAAGTGATCAAAATTATTCTATTTTTGCAAAAAATGCTAAAGATGTAGCAGCTGGAGCCACTTTAGTTGCATCATTTTGTGCACTTTTTGTTGGATACTTAGTTTTTTTTGATAAAGTTGTAAATATCTCAGATTCAGTTTTTTTAAAAATCAGAAAAAATCCAGAACATTTAACTATAATTACTGTTGTTATAGTTGTTATTTTGACTATTTTTTTAAAGGGGATTTTTTATGATCATGGAAGTGCATTTCATGGTGGAGCAGTAAGTGGGCATACTTCAGTTGCATTTTGTTTTGCTACAATTGGAGCTTTATTTGCACACAATTCTAAAGTGGCTTTAATTTTATATATTCTTGCCACCATTGTTGCAGAAAGTAGATTTGAAGCAGATATTCATTCGATTAAGGAAATTTTAGCAGGAGCAATGCTAGGGACTTTAATTGCTATTTTTATTTTTGGAGTTATAGGATGATTGATAATAAAGAATTAATAAGAATTGCTATTGAAAATAAAAAAAATTCTTATTCACCATATTCAAATTTTAGAGTATCTTCTGTTGTACTTACTAAAAAGGGAAATATATACAAAGGAGTAAACATTGAAAATTCTTCATTTTCCGTCACTTTGTGTGCAGAAAGATCTGCTATATCTCAGGCAATTAGCTGTGGAGAAAAAGAATTTGAAAAAATTGTAATAGTAGGTGATAGTGAATATACAAACCCATGCGGAGTTTGCAGACAGTTTATGCAAGAATTTTTTAAAAAAGAAACAGAAATTATAATTGCAAAAGATGAAAATAATTACAAAGTGTTTAATATAGATGATTTATTGCCAAATAATTTTAGCAAACATGATTTGGAGGAAAAATGAAATCAGGATTTGTTTCTGTTGTAGGAAGAGCAAATGTTGGTAAAAGTACGCTTATGGAAAAAATTCTTGGCGAAAAAATCAGCATTATATCAAATAAAGCTCAAACAACTAGGGATGAAATACAGATAATATATAATGATGATGAAAGTCAGATCGTTTTTTTAGATACTCCAGGAATTCAAAAACCAAAAAACAAATTGCAGGATCATCTATTAAAGGTTTCACAAGATAGTTTTAGTCAAAGTGATGTTCTTGTTTTTGTTATAGATAATTCACTTACAATAGGTAGACTTGATAAGTACATAATAGAGCAAATAAAAAAAATAAATATCCCTAAGATTTTACTTATAAATAAAGTTGACTTGTTAAATCATGAGCAATTACTTGATTTAAAGATTGTTTATGATTCATTTAAAATATTTGATGAGATTTTAGCAATTTCAGCTTTGAATAATGAAAGAATAGATTCTTTTATTGAAACCGTGAAAAGATACTTACCTGAAGGCCCAAAATATTATCCTGATGATATGATAACAAATAAATCTGAACGATTTATTGTTTCAGAGATAATAAGAGAAAAAGCTTTAAGAAAATTGGGAGAAGAAGTTCCACATGGTATATATGTAAGAATTGATTCTTATAAAAAAAGAGATGAACATAATCTTATAGATATTTATGCGACAATTATTGTTGAAAAGGAATCACATAAAGAAATTGTGATTGGCAAATCTGGTAATAAAATTAAACAGATAGGAACTGATGCAAGAAAAGAAATAGAAAAATTTTTGAGGATTAGAGTAAATTTAAAACTTTGGGTTTCTGTAAAAAAGAATTGGAGAAAAGATAAAAAAATGGTGGAAAGATTTGGATACAAGTAATATTGAAGTTGAAGGAATTGTTCTAAGAGAATTTAAATACAAAGAAAGCTCAAAAATAATTGAAATTTTAACTGAAAAAATAGGCAAAATTTCAATTTTATGCAAAGGAGTGCTTAGAAAAAATTCAAAAAATTTAACTTCAACATTAAGATTTTCAAAATCAAGGTATTATATAATTCATTCGAAAAATATGTATTATCTTAAAGAATCTTTTTTACTAAACTCAGGAAAAAATAATTTTAATAATTTAGTATTTAAATCTGCAATTTGCGATTTGATTTTAAAAACATATAAAGTTGATGAAAAAAATATATATGAATTAGTAAATAAATACTTTCTAGCATTAGATGAAAGTAAAAAAAACAGTGCTTATATTTTTTTGTCTTTTTTGCTAAAGTACATTTCATTTTCAGGTTATATGCCATCATTTGACAAAAATCTAATTAGAAATAAAAATAAAATAAATGATTATTTTATTTTCAGTATTTCAGATGGAAAAATAGTTAGTAAAAAAGATTTAACATCCGAAGAAAATGTATTTTATCTTAGTTATAATGAATATGTATTTTTATATAAATTATTATATACATCATCCGAAAAAGTTTGTTCTATTAATTTTTCTGGGAACATTAAAAAAATGTTAGATTTAATTGTTAAGTTTACTTTGACAAATTTAGAGATTGATTCATACAGTTCAATGAAATGGGCTGAAAAAATTATTGAAACATTTTAAGGAGAAAAAATGAATTTTGAAGATTTAATGATGGTTTTATTAAAGTATTGGTCAGATCAAGGTTGTTCTGTACTAATGGGTTATGATGTTGAAAAGGGTGCAGGAACAATGAATCCGTCTACATTTTTAAGAGCACTTGGAAAAGAACCGTGGCATGTAGTATATGTTGAGCCATCAAGAAGACCTGCAGACGGAAGATATGGAGAAAATCCAAATAGGCTTTATCAACATCATCAACTTCAGGTTATATTAAAACCAACTCCTGATAACATACAGGATTTGTATTTAAAAAGCCTTGAAATAATTGGAATAGATCCTAAGAAGCATGATATAAGGTTTGTAGAAGATAATTGGCAATCTCCGACTTTAGGTGCGTGGGGTCTTGGTTGGGAAGTTTGGCTTGATGGAATGGAAATTACACAATTTACATATTTTCAACAGATTGGTGGAATAAACACTGAACTGGAAAGCGGCGAAATAACAATGGGGCTTGAGAGAATATGCATGTATTTACAAAATGTAGATAATGTATTTGATATTAAATGGTCAGATGAATTATATTATAGAGATTTATTTAAAGAAGCCGAATATGAAAATTCAAAATATTCTTTTGAAGATGCTGATGTAAAACTTCTTATGAAAGAGTTTGAGTCTTATGAAGATGAAGCAAATAGACTTATTAATCTAGATCTAGTATATCCTGCATATGATTTTGTATTAAAATGTTCACATACATTCAATGTTTTAGATGCAAGAGGTGCAATATCTGCATCTGAAAGAAGTCATTATATAAAAAGAGTTAGAGATGTTTCAGCAAAAGTTGCCAATGCTTATTTGGAAAAACGTGAAAAGTTAGGTTACCCACTTTTAAGAAAGGAAAATTAATGAGTAAATATCTTTTAGAAATAGGAGTTGAAGAATTTCCATCGGCTTATGTAAAATCTACAAAATTGCAATTGGAAGAAAAGTTTGAAAAATTATTAGATGATAAAAATATATCGTTTGATGAGGTAAGAGTAGAAAGTACGCCAAGAAGATTTTCAATTTTAATTTTGAATATGGAAAAATCGCTCGAGAAAAAAAATATAAAAATTAAAGGGCCTTCGAAAAAAATTGCATATTCACAGAATGGAGAACCTACACAAGCACTTTTAGGATTTTTAAAAAGTCAAGATGCATCTATATCTTCAATTACAATTGAAAAAGTAAAAGATGAGGATTATGTATTTGTAAATAAAGAAATTAAATCTACAACAATTAAAGAGGATTTAAAAGACAATGTTTTTGATATTGTTAAAAGTTTAAGTTTTCCAAGAAGTATGCATTGGGGAGGAAAAGATTTAAAATTTGCAAGGCCTATTAGATGGTTTGTATCACTTTTAGATGATGAGATATTGCCTTTTGAAGCAGAAGGAATAAGAGTTTCAAATGTGACTAAAGGACATAGGGTTTTAGGTTCTGATGAAATAGTCGTTGATAAAATAGATAATTATAATGAGCTTTTGAGAGAGAACTATGTGATTCTTAAATATAAAGATAGATATGACATGATAGTTAGGGGAATAAACAAACTTGCAAAAGAAAAGGGAGGCTCTGTATTACAAGATGAAGATTTGCTTGATGAAGTAATTAACATTGTAGAATATCCAACAGCTTTAATAGGAAAGTTTGATGAAAAGTATTTAAGTCTTCCAAAAGAAGTTATTATTACTCCAATGAAAAATCATCAGAGATACTTTCCAGTAATAAATGATGAAGGTCAGCTTTTGCCATATTTTATTACAGTAAGAAATGGTGATGAAACAGATATAGAGAATGTATCTATGGGAAATGAAAGAGTGCTTACAGCAAGGCTTGAAGATGCAAAATTTTTCTTTGAACAAGATACTTCAAAACCGTTATCTTCATATGTTGATAATCTTTCAAATTTAACATTTTATGACGGATTAAAAGATATGCTTTCAAAAACATTAAGAATGCAAGATCTTAGTGTTGAGTATTTGAAAAGATTTCAAATGAGTTTGGATCTTGAAGAAAGTGTAAAGAGAGCATGTTACTTATCTAAAGCAGATTTAATTACAAATATGGTAATAGAATTTACAGAATTAGAAGGAACAATTGGTAAAATTTATGCAAAATTATCTGGAGAAGATGAGATAGTTGCAAATGCAATAGAAGAACAATATTTACCAAAATCTCAAGATTCCGAAACTCCTAAATCATCAGTTGGAATTGTTGTTTCTATAACAGAAAAAATGGATAACATTTGTGGTTTGTATGCTATTGAAAAATATGTTACTGGTACAAAAGATCCATATGGTTTAAGAAGACAAGCTCTTGGAATTATAAATATTTTAATAGAGAATAAAATTGATGTTGATCTTAGAGATTTAATTAAAGATTCTTTATATATATATACAAATAGAGATGCGTTATCATTTAATTATGATTTGACAGAAAAAAAAGTTTTAGATTTTATCCTTGAAAGATTAAAAAATAAATTGCTTGACGATGGTTATAAATATGATCATATTAATTCAGTAATGTCTATAACAGATAGTAATATATATGACATATATTTAAAGTTAAATCAGCTTGAAGAATTCTCTAATTTAAGCAATTTTGAAGAAAAATTGAACTATTTTACTAGAGTTTCAAATATTGTCAAAGATTTTAATTCTTTAGATATTGATGAAAAATTAGTAAATGTAGAAGAAGAAAAAATGGTATTTGATTTTATCAAAAAATTATCAAATGTTGACTCATTAATCAATACAAAACAATATAAAGATGCTTTAAATCTACTTTCTGAAGGTAAAAATTTAGTAAATGAATATTTAGATAAGACTATGATAATGGTTGATGATGAAAAATTGAAAAATAATAGATTATCGATTCTTAATAATATTAATTTTAGAGTAAAACAAATATTTATTCCAGAAAAAATTGTAAAGTAAAGGAGATGTCAATGTCAGATGATATATTAAATATTTATGTTTTGAGTGATTCTACAGGTGAAACAGCAATAAATTATACAAAAAGTATAACAGCTCAATTTCAAAATTTAAAAATTAACATAAAGAAAGCTTCAGATATTAAGAATGAACGTGAGATAGATAAAGCCTGTGATGATATTTCTAAAAATGATTTAATAATCATGACTATAGCAAATTTCTCCTTGAGAAAACATATTATAGAACTTTCTAAGGATACTAATACAAAGTGTATAGACTTGCTCGGAGATGGAATAAGAGCAATAGAAGAGATAACAGGAGAAAAAGCACTTTGGGAAAGAGGATTAATTAGAAAACAGTCAGAAGACTATTTTTCCATGATTGATGCAATAGAATTCGCAGTAAAATATGATGACGGGAAAGATCCAAGAGGATTATTAGAAGCTGAGATAGTTTTGGTTGGTGTATCTAGAACATCAAAAACGCCTCTTTCAATGTTGCTTGCTACAAAAAATTATAAAGTTTGTAATTTGCCACTAGTGCCAGAAGTTACATTACCTCAGGAACTATTTGAAGTGGATTCTAAAAAAATTGTTGGACTTATAATTAATCCTGATAAACTTGAAGGAATAAGGGCTGAAAGAGCAAAAATAATGGGGCTTGGAGATTCGGTATATTCAGATGAAGAAAGAATTGAATATGAATTGAACTATGCAAGCGAAGTTTTTGACGATCTTGGATGTGAAGTTATTAATGTAACAGATTTGACAATTGAACAGACGGCAAACAAAGTTTTAGATATCGTTAATAGATAATATCTTTATAAAAGCAGAGTGGTTGCATTCTGCTTTTTTGAGATAAGTTATTAAAAAAAGTATAATGTATTCGTGGTGAAATAATGTTTTCAATATCGGAAGAAAAAAAGAATCAAATACTAGAAATAGTAGATATAGTATCTGTAATAGGAGATTATGTAAATCTAAAAAAAAGTGGTAGAGGTTATATGGGGTTATGCCCTTTTCATAAAGAAAAGACTCCATCTTTTACAGTGTCTGAAGATAAACAGCTTTTTCATTGTTTTGGATGTGGCGCTGGTGGAGATGTTATTTCATTTATTGAAAAAATTGAAGGATTAGATTATGTGAATGCTTTAAAATTTTTAGCTGATAAAGCGGGAATAATTTTAGAAGAAGAAAGCGTAGAACATAAGAAAATATCTGAAAGAAAAAGTAGACTATATGATATAAATAAAGATATTTGTATGTTTTTTTATAAAAATTTATTAACAGAAAAAAGGCCACAAAGCTACTTGAAGATGAGGGGATTAAAACCAAATTTAGTTAATAAATATATGCTGGGATATGCTAAAGATTCATATGATGATTTATTAAATTATTGTAGAAGCAAAAACTATTTACTTGATGATTTAATTGAACTAGGTCTTATAGGAAAAAATACAATTGGAAATTTATATGATAAATTTAGAGATAGAATAATTTTTCCTATATTTAATATCCAAAATAAAATAATAGGATTTGGTGGAAGAAATTTAACTGATAAATTACCGAAATATTTAAATTCGCCGGAAAATATTATTTTTAAAAAAAGAGAAAATTTATATTCATTGAATAATTTTAGAAATCAAGATGATAAAAGATTACTTCTTGTTGAAGGATATATGGATGTTATTGGATTAAGTAATGTTGGTATAGATTCTGCAGTTGCAAGTTTAGGAACTTCTCTTACACTAGAACAGGCAAAATTAATTGAAAGATATTCTAAAGACATATATATTTGTTATGATAGTGATATGGCAGGAATAAAAGCTACAGATAGAGCAATAGATATTTTTAATGAGATAGGAAAAGAAGTAAAAGTAGTTGAACTTGAAGATGGAATGGATCCTGATGAATTTGTTGCGAAAAAAGGATTTAATTCTTTTGAAAAAAAAATTGAAGATGCACAGGATATTTATAATTACAGGTTTTCAAAGATACTTAAAAAATATCAGGATTCTAAACCAAATGAAAAGCTTGAAAAATTAAATTTATTTTTGGATTTTTTAGCAAAAATAGATTCTGCTGTAACAATGGAAATTTTTGCAAATAAAGTATCAGATCTTTTTAAAATAAATAAAACCACTTTAATAGAAGAAGTAAACAAAGTAAAGAATAGAAAAAGCATCATAAAAAGAGAACAATTTAAATCAAATAATTATAAAAAAGAAAATAATAATTTAAAATTTGAAAGTATTCAAATAAATGATTACTCACCAAATTTAAGAATTGAAAATGAAATAAATGCACTATCTTTAATTTTGTATAACAAAGAATTTTATTATATAAATAAAAAATTAATAGATAATTTCATTAAAAATAAAGATCTTAAAATTATTAAAGACTCAATCATTAATTCTGACATTTCAGAAATTACTGATAATAATTATAAAAGTTTGATAAAAAGAATAGAAAAATATAAAAATATGACAAAAAATGAAATACATGATTTAATTGAAAGAATAAAGCTTTTTACAAAAAAGGATTTAAATAAAAAAATTATGAATCATCAAAAGCTAAGTAATGATGATATTGAATTGTTAAATGAAATTTGATTTACACCGTGGAGGCGAATGAGTATGAAAGAGGACAGTAGTCAAAAATTAAATGACGAAGATGTTTTAAAAGAAATTATAGACGAATTTAGTTCAATTAGCGATACTCAAGATGGTGTAATTACTAATGAACAATTTTTAAATTTTGAAGCTTTTGAAAATCTTGACGACGAGCAAATTGAATTTATCAAGAGTAATCTTCAGAAAAAAGGAATTGAATTTGTTGAAAATAAAAAATCTTTATTAGATGAAGAAGATGAAGATGAAATAAAACCAAAAGATTTTGAAGATGATTTAGAACAAGAAGATGAAGAAATAGAGATTGAAGAAAAAGAAGATTTTTATGATTCAGATGCTGAAATAAAAACTGATGATCCTGTAAAAATGTATCTAAAAGAAATTGGAAAAGTTAAACTTCTTACGGCTAAAGAAGAAATATTTTTAGCAAAAAGAATGGAAGAAGGAAATATTGCAGACAAAGTTTTGAATGATAAAAGATTAAATAAAAAACAAATTTCAAAACTTTCAGAGAAGATTTTCTTAGGAGATCTATCAATGACAATAAAAATAGCAAATGAAGAAATAATTGAATTAGGAAATCTTTCAAGTGATAATCTGAGAAGTTTAAAATCAATTTCATTAATAGGAAAAAATTTATCTAATATTTATAATAAAAATTTAGATAAAAATCAGATAGAAGAACTAAAAGTTAAATTAGAATTGTGTAATATTGCGAAAAAATCCGTTGAAAATAATGAATTAACCAAAGAAGAAGGAAATAGCTTATGTGATCTTTTTGACTCAATGGATACTATGTTAAATACAAAAGAATCAAATACTGTAAAGTCTTTTGTTTATTTTTCTTTTTCAGGACTTATTAGCAAAGCAATATCTGATGAAAGTCTAAATATTAACGATAAATATTTAATAGATACAATGACTTTTTATGCAAATAAATCAGATGAAATACTGGAAAATAAAACATTGACAAAATCAGATATTGATAGAATATCTGAAACTATAAAAATTGGAATTCTTGCTGAAAAACTTGTTGATAAAAAAACATTAGAAGAGAACGATTATAAAACTTTAGCAAAATTTGTATCTAATAGTGAAAAAGCAAAAAGGAAATTGGCAGAGACAAATTTAAGGTTGGTTGTATCTATTGCTAAAAGATATTTGGGTAGAGGAATGAGTTTTTTAGATCTTATTCAAGAAGGAAATATGGGGCTTATGAAAGCTGTTGAAAAATATGATTATAATAAAGGATTTAAGTTTTCAACATATGCAACTTGGTGGATAAGACAAGCTATTACAAGATCAATAGCAGATCAGGCAAGGACAATTAGAATTCCTGTACACATGGTTGAAACAATAAATAAGTTAGTTAGAGTTCAAAGACAACTTCTTCAAGAATTAGGAAGAGATCCTTCAAATGAAGAAATTGCAAAAAGCATGGATATTTCTGTGGATAAAGTTCAAGAAATAAGAAAAATTTCTCAAGAACCAGTTTCTTTGGAAACTCCAATTGGCGAAGAAGAAGATAGCCATTTGGGAGATTTTATAGAAGATGATGCAGCTATAAGTCCAGATGATGCTGCAAATTATTCAATGCTAAGAGATCAGCTTAATGAAGTACTTAGTTTTTTAGGTACAAGAGAAAAAAGAGTTCTTCAATTAAGATTTGGTCTTCTTGATGGAACTCCAAGAACACTTGAAGAAGTAGGAAAAGAATTTAATGTAACAAGGGAAAGAATAAGACAAATTGAAGCTAAAGCTTTAAGAAAACTAAAAAGTCCAAATAAAAGTGATGTATTAAAGGATTTTTTACCGTGAAATTAAATAAAAGATTAATTAAAATATTATCTTTAGTTGAAATGAATAAAAAAGTTATTGATATTGGTACTGATCATGGATTAGTACCTTTATATTTAGCAAAAAATAATATTTCAAAAGATATTTTAGCAACTGATATATCAAAAAATTCTTTGGATAAACTAAATTCAAGTGAATTTGATAACTATAGAGATATAATTAAAACTAAAGTTACTGACGGCTTTGAAGGATTAAAGTCAGAAAAAAATCAAATAGCAATAATTGCAGGAATGGGTGCAAATACAATAATAAATATATTAAAATCAAATTTAAATTTTTCACATTCTTTAGATTACATTATTATTGAATCAAATATAGCAAATGAAAAACTTAGATATTTTTTAAATAATAATGAATTTTTATTTGTAAAAGATTTTCTTATCTATGATAATAAAAAATTTTATGACATAATGAAAGTAAAAAAAGGTATTGAAAAAAAATATGATTTATCAGAAATATATTTTGGAAGAAATAATATAGAAAAAAAATCTTTAATTTTGCTTAAAAAATTAAAATATGAGAAAAGAAAAAATAAAATGATTAAAAAAAATATTTTAAAAAATTCAAAAAAAGGAAGTTCATTAAAAAAGATAGATGAAATTTTAATGGCTATAGAAGAGGTGGAAAAAAAATGGAAATTAGAGATTTAGTTAATATATTAGATGAAATTTATCCATTAAATTTACAACAGTCTTGGGACAATAGCGGACTACAGTTTGGAAATTTAAAAAATGAACTTAAAAATGTATTAATATCGTTGGATTTTAGCTATGAATCGGTTCAAGAAGCTATTAAAAATGAATGTAATTTAATTATAAACCATCATCCATATTTTTTTAATGCACAAAAAAAGCTTAATTTTGACGACCCTTTTTATACTGCTATTCAAGAAGCTATCAAAAATGGTATAACTGTTTATGCAATGCATACAAATTTAGATGTTGCAGATGGCGGTGTAAATGATAATCTTTGCAAAATTCTAAATATTAAAAACATTCAAAATCTAGAAGATAAAGAATATAGTTTTGGAAAGATAGGAGAATACGAAAAAGAGCTTTATGCAAAAGATTTTGCTATATTTGTTAAAAAAATATTAAAACCAAATGGTGTAATACTTTTTGGAAACTGCAATAAAAAAATTAAGAAAGTAGCAGTATGTTCTGGTGCAGGTGCAAGTTTATTAGATGATGCAATAAAAAAGGGAGCAGATGTAATGTTGACATCTGACATTAAATACAATGATGGCTTAGATTATTCAAACAGAGGTCTTGTTATAGTAGATCCAGGACATTTTGCATCAGAAAATCACATAATATATAAATTAAAAGAAGATATTGAAAAAATATTTGAAAATGTAAATAATAAAGTTTTTGCTTTTGACAAAACTGATTCTTACAGGACATTTTTTTAATGTATGGTATAATTAAGTAAGAGTAAAACAGACAATCGCGTTAATAACGAGGAAAGTCCGTGCACCATAGGGCAAGGATGCCTGATAACGTCAGGCGAGGGTGACCTTAGAGCAAGTGCAACAGAGATATACCGCAGATTATTTTCTGCAAGGGTGGAAAGGCGAGGTAAGAGCTCACCGAGGCATTAGTAATAATGCCGTCATGCAAACCTCATCCGGTGCAAGAACAAAAGGGATAATAGGATGGCGGCCCGTCACAATCCAGTATGGTAGTTTGCTAAATAAAATTGGCGACAATTTTATTAGATAGATGATTGTCAGATACAAAACACGGCTTATAGTTTTACTCTAGATGCTTTGCATCTTTTTTTTTGCAATTTGTTTTTAATTTTTATTTAATTTTAAATTTTATTATGGTGGTTTTATGAGAAAAGATAAAATAAATGAAAATTATATAAATTATGGAAAATTTTACGTTTTTTCTAAAGATACGGTTTTTTTATATTCATCTAAAGATATAAAAGAAAATAATATCATTTCAAATATAGAAAATTTCAAAGAAGTTGAAGGTATTATTGAGGATGGTTTTTTAAAAACTTCTAATGGATATATTTCAATTAATAGTTTGATAAAAATAGAAAATGATGATCAGATTTTAATTGAAGATGATGAGATGTCAAATGAAACATTAATAATAGATGATGAAAATATTGATTTTTTTGAAAAATCCAAAAATCTTTTTGATGGCTATATTTCAAAAAAGAATGGTGCAAATGTAAAAGATATTTTTGGTAATATAATAGGTAATATAGAGTATATGGAAAAAGTATCTGGAATATTAAAAGAAAATATTTTAGAAATAAATTATAATGGAAATATTGCATTTATTGATTCATCAGAGATTTCTAATTCACATAAAAAATCAAATAATGAAAAATTAAAAAATATACAAAATTATAGAGATACTGAAATAAAAAATAATGAACATTTTGAAGGATATGTAAATTGTAAATTTTTAAATATAAGATTAGGACCAGGAGAAGAATATTCTAAAATTTCGACTGTTCCTAAAGGGGTTAAGCTTTCAGGTTATAAAAAAGGAAATTGGTTAAAAGTAGATTATAATGGAAAAAATGGTTATGTAGATATATCTTTTTTAATCAAAAATCAAACTAAATCTGATAAAGATAATATTTATAAAAAAAATAAAAATCCACATGAAAATGACAAAAATAACAGAGAAAATATAATTAGATATGCAAAGTCTTTTATAGGGTATCCATATCTTAGAGGTTCAAAATCTCCAAATGACGGTTTTGATTCGTCAGGATTTGTTTTTTATGTCTTTTCTAAGTTTAAGATCAATTTAAATTCGTCTGTAAATAAGCAAATGGAAAATGGATATAGCATTGATTTAAAAGAAATTGATAAAAGTGATTTGATATTTTTTTATGATAAAAATAATGAAGAAAGTGTTGGTATAATTTTAAATAAAAAGGGTGATTTTATTCATTCAAGTTTTGGACTTGGTGTAAACATATCAAATATTTTTTTAAAAAAATATGAAAATGAGATAATTTTTGCAAGAAGAATATTTTAAAGAAGAGGTGAAAAATGAAAGTAATTACATCAGATAGCATTAAGAAAAAAATAATAGATGAAATTAAAGATTTAAAAACAGATAAAAAACTTCTAATAGTTTCACAGGGAAATGATAAATCAGTGCGTCTTTACAAAAAATCAATTATAAGAAAATGTAAAGAATACAATATTGAATGTGTTGATAAAAATTTTAGTGATGATGAAAATCATAAAGACATTATAAATGGAATTTATGATAGTGATGAATACAAAAAATATGGTGGATATATAATATTACAACCTTTATCTGAAAATACAGATATAAAATATTTGAGAAAAAATTTGAAAGATATTTTTGATCTTGATGGCTTTTCTTTTGAATCGCTTGGGAAAATGATGGATAAAGATTTTTCATCTATGCCTCAGACATCTAGAGCCGTTTTAAAGTTTATTGAAGAAGAAGGGGTTGATGTTAGAGGTAAAAAAGTTGTTATAGCAAATTCTTCAAATGTAATTGGAAAACCATTAAATATCTATTTAAATGGAATATCTGCAACAGTTACAACTATTCACAGAGCAACACCAGATAAAAAAGAAATTGTTAGAGATTGTGATATTTTTATAAGTGCAATAGGAACTGCAAACTTTTTTAATGAAGATTATTTTACAGATGATACATTAATAATTGATGTTGGCGTAAGCTATGTTGGAGATGATTTTTATGGAGACGTTGACTATGATTCTTTAAAATCTAAAAATGTTAGTGTTGTAAAATCAACACAAGGAGTCGGTTCAATCACAACACTTTGTTTAATTGAAAAATTTTTAAAGGAGAACTGTTAATTAAATGACAGATAAAGAAAAAAAAGTAGTTTTAAGTCTTGTTCAACCATCAGGAGAACTTACAATAGGAAATTATTTAGGAGCTATAAGAAATTTTTCTAAATTTCAGGATGAATATAATTGTTTTTTTGCTGTTGCTGATATGCATGCAATTACAGTAGATCAAGTTCCAGCAGATTTAAGGAGAAGAACTAAAGAAGTTTTAGCTCTTTTTATAGCAAGTGGAATTGATCCAGAAAAGTGTACACTTTTTATTCAATCTCAAGTTCCAGAACATGCACAGCTTTCTTGGGTTTTAAATTCTCAGGCACATATGGGGCAACTTTCAAGAATGACACAATTTAAATCTAAATCAAAAGAGCATTCAGGTAATATAAATTCTGCATTATTTACTTATCCAGTTCTTATGGCTGCAGATATACTTTTGTATCAAACAGATTTAGTTCCAGTTGGAGAGGATCAAAATCAACATCTTGAACTTGCAAGGGATCTTGCGCAAAGATTTAATGCAAGATATTCAGAAACATTTACAGTGCCGAATGCTTTTATAGATAAAGAAATGGGTAAAATTTATTCTTTAAAAGATCCTGATAAAAAAATGAGCAAGTCAGATCCAGATTCTAATTCATATATACTTATTAATGATAAAAGTGATGTAATTAGAAAAAAAATAAAAAGAGCTGTAACTGATGATAAAAATAATTTTTCATACAATGATGAACAAAAAGGACTTAAAAATCTTATAAATATTTATAGTGCTTTTAGTCAAAAAAGTGTGGAAGAAATTGTTAAAAAGTATAGGGGAGAAAATTATTCTAATTTTAAAGAAGATTTAGGAGATTTAATAGTTGAAAAACTTTCACCAATACAAGAAAAATATAATGAAATTTTAAATGATAAAAAATATTTAACAGACATATATACAAATGGTGCAATAAAAGCTGAGAAAGTAGCTTATAAAACATTAAGTAAAGTTTATAAAAAAATTGGATTTTTAAAAAGAGAAATGCTTTAATTAAAAAATTATAAGTTATATAATTTGTAAAAAGGTCAGTTGTTCATTAACTAATAAAAAGTTTTTGTAAAAACTAAATTAGTATGTTCAATTGACCTAATTTTATATTCAAAATTTAATAATAGATTTTATGATATTTGAGAATATTTTATTATTGATATTTGAAATTTTTATTTTTAACTTGTTTTTAAAATATGTAAAAATAAAGTGGATAATACTTTATTATGAATTATAGTAAGCATTACGTATTTTTAAAAGTTTAATGTATAGTATAGAAAAATAATTTAATTTTTTAAATAAAAAATTTAAGTTAGGAGAGTTATGGATTTTTTAACAGTAATTTTAGGAACGGATATAAATGCATATGGAGTTGCAAGATCAGTATTTGAAAGGTATGGAAAAAAATCTTTATGTTTAGGCGTAAAACCTTTAAATCCAACTAGAAATTCAAAAATAACTGATGTTGAAGTTACAGAAAACTTTGATGTAGATCAAACAGTTTTTCTAAATAAATTGGAAGAAGTAGCAAAAAGATTTTCTGACAAAAATCTTCTACTAATTCCATGTTCAGATGGATATGTAGCTTTTGTTTCAGAGAATAAAAATTTTTTAAAAAAATATTATAAATTTAATATTGTAGATTTTTCAGTGCAAAAAAAGTTGGAAAATAAAAAAGATTTTTATGAAATATGTAAAAAGTATAATTTAGATTACCCAAAAACATATATTTTTAATAAAGATAATTTTAATGAAATAAACAAAGATATGGAATTTCCAATTGTATTAAAACCAAATGATTCAATATCATATCTTCATGTTCATTTTGAAGGTAAAAAGAAAGCATATACATTGAGTAGTTTAGAAGAATATTTCGTGATTTCAGAAAAAATATATAAAGCTGGATATGATGGAGAAATTATTATTCAAGAATATATTCCAGGGGATGCTACAACTATGTATGTTCTAAATACATATTCAGATAGAAATGCAAAAGTAAAAATGATGTGTCTTGGTAAATGTCTTTTAGATGAATGTTTACCAACTATGATTGGAAATTATAATGCACTTTTATCTACTGGAAATAAAGATATATATGAAAAGTATAGAAATTTTTTAGAAAAAATAAATTATACAGGATTTGCAGATTTTGATTTCAAGTGGGATTATCGTGATAAAAAATTTAAAGTTTTTGAGATAAATTTAAGACAAGGAAGATCATCTTTCTATACAACTAATTCAGGTTGCAATTTCATGAAATTTATAGTGGAAGACCTAATTGAAGAAAAAGAAAATGAAATATATCTAAACTATAATGAAAAATTATGGTTATATGTTGACCCATATGTACTAAAAAATTATGTAGCACCAAAAGATAGAGAATATGTAAAAAAACTATTGAAAGAAGGATTTACTTTTACTGAATGGTATAAAAAAGATATATCTATTAAAAGGTTTTTAAATTATATGAAAAGAAGAGTTTCTACAATAAAATATTATCCTAAATATGAAAAAGAGAGACTTAAATGAAAAAAAATTATGCATATGAATTTTTAATTGTAGCTGTAACATTTGTAATTTCTGGCATTTTCACTAAAAATTATGGATTAATTATAATGTCTTTAATGTTTGTTTTAATATCATTTGGACAGAATAGAAAAAATAATCAAAACTAAAGATGGTTTTGGTTATTTTTTTGTCCATTTTAATTTCTTTGGGAATAGAAAGTAAACTAAAAAATATTTTTTTCAATTTTACTTTTACCATTCATAATTTTTTAACTCGAATAAAAATACTTTAATTATATATAAACATTTTATTCAAATATTATATAGTTTTTGATTTAATAAAAATTATTATACTATAAAAAATTTCAAAAAGTAACTTAGGTTACAGAAATAAAACTTTTTTTATTCTATAATAAAGACGATTAAAAAATATGAATTAAAAAAAGGAGTATATATGTTTTGTTTTCAATGTCAAGAAACATCTAAAAATCATGGATGTACTATAAAAGGTGTTTGTGGTAAAAATGAGAATACCGCAAATTACCAAGATTTATTAATTTTTGCTACAAAAGGCCTTGCAGAGGTTATTAATAAAAATAAAAATGTGGACAAAAAGTATTTTTCTATTCTTTCTGATAACTTATTTATCACTATAACAAATGCGAATTTTAAAGAAGATTATATTTTAAATAAGGTTAAGGATACTATTGAAATTAAAAATTCTTTATTAGAAAAATTAAAAAATAAGGAAAGTCTTTCTAATTTTGCTCTTTATAATGAAATTGATTTAGAAAAATTAAAAGTTAAGGCAATAGAAGTTGGAGTTTTAAATATTTTAAATGTAGATAAAAGATCTTTAACCGAACTTGTTATTTATGGTTTAAAGGGAATGGGGGCTTATAACCATCATGCCAATGCTTTAGGTTATTATGACAAAGAAGTTGATCATTTCATTTCTTATGCTTTGGAAGAAACTACTAAGGTTGACCCTAAAGAAAATTCTAATGGAGATGAAATTAATAAACTGATTGATTTGGTTATAAAAACTGGTGAAAATGGTTTTAAGGCTATGGCTCTTTTAGATAAAGCTAATACTGAAACTTTTGGTAATCCAGAAATTACAGAAGTTGATTATTCTGCAGGAGATAAACCTGGCATTTTAATTTCAGGTCACGATTTGAAAGATATGAAGATGTTACTTGAACAAACTAAAGATTCTGGAGTTGAAATTTATACTCATTCAGAAATGCTTGCTTCAAATTACTATCCAGAGTTTAAAAAATATCCACATTTCCATGGGAACTACGGCAACTCTTGGTGGATGCAAAATGAAGAATTTGAAAAATTTAATGGACCAATACTTATGACTACAAACTGTATAGTACCATTAAAGAAAAATAATACTTACCTTAATAGGTTTTTTACAACTGGTATGGCAGGTTATCCATTTGCTAAACATATAGAAGCTGATAGTGAAGGTTATAAAGATTTTTCAGAAATTATTGATATTGCAAAAAAATGCAAAGCCCCAACAAATTTAGAAAATACAAAAGTTGTTGGAGGTTTTGCTCACAATCAAGTTGAACAATTATCAGGAAAAATTATAGATGAAATAAAAAAAGGCAGCATAAAGAAATTTATTGTAATGGCAGGCTGTGATGGCAGATTTAAAGATAGAAATTATTATACAAATTTTGCAAAAGCACTTCCAAAAGATTATGTAATACTAACAGCAGGATGTGCAAAATATAGATATAATAAACTTAATCTTTCTGATATAAATGGTATTCCAAGAGTCTTAGATGCTGGACAATGTAACGATTCTTATTCGCTTATAAAAACTGCTATGCTTTTGAAAGAAGCTTTATCTCTTGCTAATATCAATGATTTGCCGCTAGAATTTAATATTGCTTGGTATGAACAAAAAGCAATAATTGTTTTACTTGCACTTTTAAGCATAGGGATTAAAAATATCCACCTTGGCCCAACTCTACCAGCTTTTCTTTCAGCTAATGTAGTCAATTTCTTAGTGAAAAATTTTGGTATAGCACCAAATACAGATTTAGAAACAGATTTAGAATATTTTACTAAAAAATAATTTAAGAAGATACCAAATTGAAATCTTTTCTATTTAGGTATCTTTTTTTCTTTGTAAGTAAGCCAAAATAGAATATATTAATATTGTAATTTTATCTATATTATTTTTATGAAAAAAGTTAAAAATTTTTTAAGATTTAAATTTTACAAGAATTTTAGAAATAATAAATAGAATTTAAAAATTAAAAAATAGAAATTTTATGAGAACATTATAAAATAACAAGTATTTAATTTATATAGTTAAAAAGGTGCTTAGCAAATGAATTTAAGAGATATATCAATTTTTAAAAATACAAATGATGAAGATACAAAAAAGATAGAAGAGAATTTGGAAATTAAAAAAGTTTCCTTTAAAAAAGATTCTTATATCTTTAGACAAAATGAAATGGCAAATGACTTATTTTATTTAATCAAAGGAGATATTATAGTTTCAAAAATTGATTATAATGGAAAAAGGTCAATAGTGCAAAACTTCACAGAAAAATCTGTTTTTGGAGAAATTTATGCCTATTTAAATGAAACTTATGATTTCTCAGCTATTGCAAATGAAGATTCTTTAATTTTGATAATAAAAGATTTTAAAAAAATTTTTAATCTTGATTTAGATAAAAGCTTTCTAATTTCATTTATAGATCTTTTAGCCAAAAAATGTATGCTTTTAAGTCGTAAAAATCAAATTAGCACTCAATTTACACTAAGGCAAAAAATAGCAAACTACCTTATATATAATGAAGAAAAAAATATAGTTAAGTTAGAAATGACAAGAGAAGAGTTAGCAGACTTCTTGTCAACAACAAGACCTTCTCTTTCAAGAGAACTTTCAAAAATGAAAAGCGAAAGAATAATAGATGTGAATGGAAAAACTATAGAAATATTAGACAAGGATACAATAATAGATTTATCTTATTAAAAAGTACTTTAAAGAAAATAAACTATTTTTAGTTTTATATTAAAAACACATATAATAATATATTTTCCAAAATATTCTCAATTAACATATTATTAAATTTTTTTCAAATGCTCTAATTTATATTGGTGGAGATGACGGGAGTCGAACCCGTGTCCGTAGAAATATTATGAAAAGCATCTACATGTTTAGTTAATGAAAAAAATTCCAGAATAAATTATTCATTAACAAATATTTTCACTCTGTAAGCTTCATAAATTCTTTTTTAACTCAAAGCTTTGCTAAAAAAGTTGGTCGCTAAATTATGAAATAAATTTTAAGAATGCGACAGTTCTAAAAATCTATTGCTGCAATTAACTAGGCAGCTAAAGCGAGTTCTTCGCTATTATTATTTGCGTTTATATTTAATTTGGAAATTTACGTTTCCCAATCGACATGCAACTTATCACTCCATAACCACGTCGAAACCTTGACATCCCCATGTTAAATTATTATACTAAAAAAAAATATACCTTCAATAATTAAAAAAAATTAAACGAAAACGTTTCTGTTGTAAAATTTTTCTATAGGGTATAAATACACTGAAACGGGTATAGGAGGATGCAATGAGAAATACAAATAAAATCGTAGCTATGCTTCTTGCCGGAGGACAAGGCTCGAGGTTAAAAGCACTTACAAAATCTATGGCAAAACCAGCTGTTCCATTCGGAGGAAAATATAGAATAATAGATTTTGCATTAAGTAATGCTACAAATTCTGGCATAAGAGATATTGGTGTACTAACTCAATATAAACCGCAGTTATTAAATGAACATTTAGGTATTGGTCAGGCATGGGATTATGATAGAAATAATGGAGGTTTAAGAATTTTAACGCCTTATTATACTGAAGAAGGCGGAAGATGGTTTGAAGGAACTGCAAATGCAATTTATGAAAACATTGGATATTTAGATAGTGTTGATCCAGAATATGTGTTAATACTTTCAGGAGATCATATTTATAAAATGGACTATACTAAGCTTTTAGAAATACATAAAAGCAAAAATGCTAAAGCGACAATTGCAGTTATGGAAGTTCCTTGGGACGAAGCAAGTCGTTTTGGAATAATGAATACAGACGACGATGGTAAGGTTGTAGAATTTGAAGAAAAACCACAAAATCCTAAAAGTAATTTAGCCAGTATGGGAATTTATATATTTAATTGGGAGACTTTGAAAAACTTATTAATTGAAGATTATAAAGATCAAAATTCAGAATATGATTTTGGAAAAAATATAATTCCAAAAATGATAAAAAATGATTTGCCAGTTTATGTATATACATTTGACGGTTACTGGAAAGATGTGGGAACAGTAAAATCATATTGGGAAGCTAATCTAGATTTAATTAAACCTGATAATGAGTTAAATATTTACGATGATGATTGGAAGATATATACTACATCCAAAAATTTACCTCCTCATAGAATAGGAAAAAATGCAGACTTAGTTGACGTATTGGTAAATGAAGCAGATGTAATAGATGGAAAAATAAGAAATTCTGTTCTATTTCCTAATGTAAAAGTTGAAAATGATGCAGAAGTTTATAATTCTGTAATTCTATCAGGAAGTGTAATAAAATCTGGAGTTAAAGTTTATAATTCAGTAATAACTGAAAATCAGATTATAGATTTTAATGTAGGTAATGAAGTTGATGATAAAGTGTATCTTGTAAGTGAAGATGGAATTGAGGAGGCATAATATGAAGAATATAACAGCTTTAGTATATAGTCATTCAGATCATAGTAAAGAATATGGTTCTTTGACAAAAAATAGACCTGATTATATGTTGCCTTATGGAGGTAGATACAGACTAATTGACTTTGCTTTTTCGAATTTAACAAATTTTGGAATTTCAAGTGTTGTACTTTATACAGATAAAAATTTAAGGTCCACTTTAGATCATATTGGTAATGGAGAATCTTGGGAACTTAATAGAAGAAATGGTGGACTTGTATTTTTTCCTCCAGATCCTGATAAAAGAGATGCTACAGAAATTGAAACATATTATGAATCATTGAAGTTTTTTTTAGATTCAAATGAAGAATACATTTTTATTACAGATCCTATGTATTTGTCAAAACCAGATATATCAGGAGCATATGAAAAAATGCTTAATGAAGACAGAGATGTGATGGTTTTTTACAAAAGAATAAATGATGAATATGGAGAATATATAAATAAAGAAATTATAAACGTAGATAAAGATGGGAATGCTATAAGTAGTGGAATAAACTTAGGTTCAACCAATATTATCGATCTTTTTGCTGGCTCAATTCTAATAAAAAAGAGTGTATTTTTAAATATTTTAAAATATAGTATTGAAAGGTCATCAGCACAAACAATTTTAGAAGGAATTTTCAAATATAATAAGCCAATAAACATTTCTTTATATGAAACTGAAAAAAGAATAAATATTATAAGTGACCTTTCTTCATTTTACTCATCAAATATGAACTTACTTGATCAAGATGTTTTTGACAGCCTATTTTATGAAGATGGAATGGTTTATACAAAATCTAAAGATGAACCATCTACTATTTACCTTGATGGAGCTGAAATAACAAATTCTCTTGTTGCAAATGGATGTATAATAGAAGGAGAAGTTGTAAATTCTATTATTTTTAGAGGTGTAAAAATAAAGAAAGGTGCAATAATAAGAAATTCAATAGTATTTCAGGAAGCTGAGATTGGCGAAGATTCTATTATAAATAACACTATAATAGATAAATATGGAATAGTAGGCGATAATACAAATTTAGCAGGCTCAAGAGCAAATCCATATATTGTTGAAAAAGGAAAAATAGTAAAAGAGTTTTAAGGAGTACTTTATGAAAGTTTTATATTTAACTTCAGAGTGTGTGCCATTCATAAAAACAGGTGGGCTTGCAGATGTAGCAGGGTCACTTCCAAAAATACTTAAAAAAAAGGGAATTGATATTAGAGTTGTATGTCCTTTATATTCTATAATTTCAGATGAATATAGAAAAAAAATGAAAAAAATTCTTGAATTTTATGTTGATCTTGATTGGAAACATCAATACACTGGTGTATATGAATATAAAAAAGATGGAGTGATTTACTATTTCCTAGATAATATGGAATATTTTGATAGACCTTCACCTTATGGATATGGAGATGATGGAGAAAGATTTATATATTTTTCAAAAGCATGTACACTACTACCTAAGTATTTAAATTGGAAACCTGATATTATTCATTCTAATGATTGGCATTCTGCAATGACTAATATTTTCATAAATGATTTTAGAGGAGGAGATCCATATTATAACGATATAAGAACACTTTTTACAATTCATAATTTAAAATATCAAGGGATTTTTAGCCCAGAGCTTTTAAGACTTGCAGGTTTATCTGGATCATATTTTAATGAAAATGATTTAAAATACTATGATTCCATAAATTTTATGAAAGGAGCAATTATTCATTCTACGGCTTTTAATACAGTTTCTCCTAATTATGCACAAGAAATCCAATATCCATTTTATGGAGAAAGTTTGGATGGAGTAATAAGAAAATATAATTTTAAACTTTCAGGAATAGTTAATGGTATAGATTATGAAGAATGGAATCCTGAGACTGATAAGAATATAGTATCTAACTATTCAGTAAAAAATTTCAAGGAGAAAAAGTCAAAAAATAAACTTGATATTCAAAGGCTGTATTCTCTTCCTCAAAGAGAAGATGTTGCAATGATAGGACTTGTAAGTAGACTGACTTCCATGAAGGGGATTGACTTAATTAGATATATTATGGAAGAACTTCTGCAAGAAGACGTACAATTTGTTATTTTAGGAACAGGAGATTACACTTACGAAGAAATGTTTAGGTATTTTGAGTGGAAATATCCTAAAAAAGTTTCTTCAAGAATATATTACAATTCAAAAGAAAGTAATAAAATCTATGCCGCATCTGATTTATTTATGATGCCATCAGTTTCTGAGCCATGTGGAATAAGCCAAATGATTTCAATGAGATACGGAACTCTTCCAATTGTAAGAGAAGCTGGAGGACTTAAAAATACCGTTGAACCATACAATAAATATACAAAAGAAGGTACTGGTTTTTCTTTTGCAAATATAAATGCTCATGAGTTACTTTTTACTACAAAAAAAGCATTAGACCTATATTATAATGATAAAGAAACCTTTAATATATTAGTTAAAAATGCAATGAATAAACGACTTGATTGGAATAAGAGTGCAGATGAATATATAGAACTCTATAATAAAATTAAAGCATGATTATGGATAAATATCTTGTTAATGATTTAAAAGAAGATATAAAAAAATATCTTTATTCTTTATATGCAAAAGGAATAGAAAATGCAAGAAAAGAAGAATTATATACTTGCATTTGCAGATGCCTTTTGGAAAAGATTGGGAAAAATTGGTATTTTTCAAAAATTCAACAATCAGATAAAACAGTGTATATTTTAAGTTTTGAGTATTTGCCTGGAAAGTTTCTTGAAATAAATGCTAAAAGACTTGGAATATTTGAAGAATTAAAATCAAGTTTAAAAGAAATGGATATTTCATTTTCAGAAATTCTTAAAGTTGAAAAAGAACCTGCACTTGGAAATGGAGATCTTGGTACAGGTTCAAGCTTTATTCATCAAATGCTTACTAATAGAAATATTAATACGATTGCATATGGCCTTAGATATGAAAATGGAGATATGGAACAAAAAATTCTTAATGGTAAACAAGTATCTTTTGCAAATGACTGGCTTTCAGATGGAAACGTATGGGAACATAAAAAAGCATTCAATTATTATATAAATTTTAAAGATTATATGGTCAAGTCTAAAGTTCATGATTATCCTATAGTTTCAGAAGATGGTAAATTTGTTAATACTTTAAGGCTTTTTGAATCAGCTCCTCAAAATCCTGTTGATTTTGAATATTTTTCATCAGGTAATATACAAAAAGCTTTTTCAAAATATATTAACGACAAATCAATAACTCAATTTTTATATCCAGATGATTCTACTGAAAATGGAAAGAAATTAAGATTTAGACAAGAATATTTTTATGCAGTATCTGTTGTTGAAGATATTTTAAGAAGATTTCTTAAAAAAGAAAAAAATATAGAGAAATTATCTGATGAAGTAAGAATTATAGTAAATGATGTTCATCCAGCTTTAACAATTATTTATTTAATTGAAAAACTTACAAGTGTTTATAATTTAAGTATGAAAAAAGCTTTTAATATCTGTAAAAAAATTTTTAATTTTATAGAATATTCAGTATTAGATAGTAAAAATGAATGTATTTCTTTAGATATAATAAAATCTGAAAATAAAAAATTTTTTCATAGTATTTTAAAAATTGATGAATTTATCATAAAAAACAATTATGGTGATTCAATAATTAAAAATAATAGTGTAATATTAGAAAATGTACTTATAAATTTTTCATCAAATGTATCATTTTTTTCGAAGGATATTATTACAAATTATAAGAATTCAACATTCAATTTTATAAATTTAAATATTGATATTACAAAATTTTTGAAAATTTCAAATAGTAAAACATTTAATTTTATAAAAAATTATACTGGAATTGATATTTTAGAATATGAAGAATCAAAAAAATTATCTGATTTTATAGATGATGAAAGTTTTTTAAAAGAACTTGACAGGTTTAAGCTTGCAAATAAGTTTAAACTATCTGAAGAAATTAAAGAAAAAAGAGGCTTGACAATCAATCCTTATTCTATTTTTGAAATGCAATTTTCAACAATTCATGAAATAAATAGACAATTGTTAAATGCATTTAAGATAGCAAACTTATATTATAAATTGAAGGATAATTCAAATATATACATTGCACCTATAACATTTTTTATAGGTGGTAAAGCATCGAATGGTTATTTTATGGCAAAAGAAATAATTAAGTTTGTAATAGCTTTATCAAATATGATCAATAAAGATAAATATATAAAAGAAAAAATAAAACTTGTTTTTGTAGAAAATTATAATGTTTCAACTTCTCAAAAATTCATTTCTGCAGTAGACGTTTTTGATTCATATGTAGTAAAAAAATACAATAATCATAATTTTGAACTTTTAAAATCTGCATATAATTTTTCAAATATAGTTTCTACTTGTGGTGGTATATTAAATAATTTTGAAATAAATAATTCTATTTATAATATTGATATTGATGAAGATAACCTTGATGATTATGATGCTGTTAAATACTATTATAAAAATGAAGAATTGAAAAATACTATTGATCATTTGATAAATGAACCTTACTCAAACTTTCCATATGAATTTAAAATTATATTTGATCAAATAATAAAATATAATGATTCATTTCTGATTTTTAAAAGTTTAAATAAATCGATGGAAGCTGAATTTAAGGTGAATAATGATTTTATGAATGAAATAAAATGGAATAAAAACAAAATAAATAACTTTTTGTGGGCAAATGAGTTTAATTTTGAACACAATTTTAACTATATTGGAAAAATATGGAAAATAGAATAGATAATAACGAAAACTTAGATTATGAATATATAAAGAATTTGAAACTTGGTGCAATATATTCAAAAGAGAAAACAATTTTTAGAGTTTTTGCTAAAAATAGAGAAAATATAGATCTTTTAATTACTGATGATTATAGAAAATCAAGAAAAAGAAAATACAAAATGAAAAAGAATAAATTTGGATTTTTTGAAACAGCGATTTTAGGTGATCTTGATAATATGTATTATTCTTTTCTTGTTGATAATAAATATGAATCAACAGATCCATATAGTAAGTCATCATCTATAAACAGTATTATGAGTGCAGTGGTAGATTTAAAGAAAACAGACCCAATTGGTTTTAGAGAGAGCGGATATTGTAGAATACCAGAGAATGAAGCTTTAATCTATGAACTTAATATAAAAGATTTTACATCAAATAAAAATACAAATGTTAAAAACAGAGGAAAATTTTTAGGATTATCAGAAGAAAATAGCAATTATAACGGATTAAAAACTTCACTTTCTCATTTAAAAGAATTAGGAATTACACATATTCAAATTTTACCTTTTTATGATTTTATATCTGTTAAAGAGGAAAATGAATATTTTTTTGATGATGATAACTATAATTGGGGATATGATCCTGAATTATACTTTAATGTAGAAGGAAGTTATTCTACAAATCCTTTTGATCCTAAAAATAGAATATTTGAATTAAAAACTATGATTAAAAAAATACATGAAAATGGTATGGGTGTAATAATGGATGTTGTTTTTAATCATACATTTAAAACAAAAGATTCTAATTTTGAAATTTTGGCACCAGGATATTATTATAGAAAAAATTATGATGGTACTTTTTCAAATGGATCAGGAGTTGGGAACGAGTTTTGTTCAGACAATTTTTTAGGTAGAAAACTTATTATAGATGCACTTAAATATTGGACTAAAGAATATAAGATTGACGGTTTTAGATTTGATCTTATGGCTTTAATTGATATTGATACAATTGTAGAAGCATTAAAAGAAGTTAAAAAAATTAATAAAAATACTTTTTTTTACGGAGAACCGTGGATGGGAGGGATATCAGTTTTAAATTTTGATAAGCAAATTCTTCCATCAAGGCAGATGGGAAAATCATTTGCATTATTTAATTCTGATTTTAGAGATGCCATTAAAGGCGATAATGATGGTTACACATCAGGATATATTCAAGGAAATTTTAGCACAAAAAAAGCAGTTGAAGTAGGAATTTCTGGTTCGATTAATTATGATGAAAATAGAATTGGATTTTGTAGAAATGCAAATGAAACAATTAATTATTTTAATAGTCATGATAATTTAATTTTAAATGATAAATTAAATATTTCACTCAATGATACAAGTAAAGTTATTGATATTACAAAACTTGCATTTTCAATAATCTATTTGTCTTTTGGAAAAGCTTTAATTTATGAGGGAAATGAATTTATGCATTCAAAGAAAAACGTTTCAAATTCATATAAATCACCACTTTCTATCAATTCAATAGATTGGAGTCTTAAAGAAAAAAATTTTAGTCTATTTAAATATGTAAAAGATTTAATTTCTTTAAGAAAAGAATTACAAGTTTTTTCAGAGATAGAATCAGAAAAAATTAGACAAATTTTAAAATTTATAGAAATAAAAGATAGCTTACTAACATATTATATTAAAAGAAAAAATGACACTGTTTTAATAGCTATAAATGTAGCTGATAACTTTGAAATTTTAAAAAGAGATTTTCTAGAAGGTATCATGAAATTAAAAAATATAAAAATTAACAAAGTTTTTTCAAAAAATGGAAAAATAGATGAAGAAATAATAAATGATTTATATCTTGAAAATAAATCTACAAATATTTATTTAATAGGAGAAAAAAATGGATTATAAAAAAGTATATCAAGATTGGTTAAATAACGATTTTTTTGATGATGAAACAAAAAATGAACTAAAATCTATAGAAAATGATGAAGAAGAAATTTTAGACAGATTTTACCAAGAACTTGCATTTGGAACAGCAGGACTTAGAGGGAAAATTGGTGCAGGAACTAATAGAATGAATAAGTACATAGTTGCTAGAGCTACTCAAGGGCTTGCAATGACAATAGAAGAATATGGAGATGAAGCTAAAAAAAGAGGAGTTGTTGTTTGTAGAGATGTAAGACATAAATCAGATGAATTTGCAAAAATAACTGCAGGTGTACTAGCATCAAA
>JALEKO010000034.1 GCA_022769085.1 Peptoniphilaceae bacterium | reverse complement strand
CTTCGTCAGAAAATAATTTTAAAGAACTTGTAGATACTCTTGAACAAAATAGAAGAAAAATTTTAAATAATGAAAACTAATAAAAGTAGCGAAATAATTTAAACTATTTCGCTATTTTTATTTTTCTTGAATAATCTATGTCAATATCTCTTTTTTTTAAAATGCTATATAAATTAGAAGTATCTAAATTTTTTTTGTAAACTAATTTATTTTTAGAATCTAAATCTCCCAAGTCTTTTTTCTTTTGAATAATAGTAATTTTATTTTTAATTTCACGAAGAAATTTTAACGAATTAGAATTAAAAGAAAGAATTTTTAAAAAAGAAATATCAATATCATTCATGTCAGATGTATTTTCTAAAATAATATTAAAAATAGCTCTTTTTATCCTTGAAGAAGTATAAGATTTTGTTGTTGCCTTATTAATAAAATTTTCAAAATAAGTTTCATTCTTAGCACATTTTTTGATATGATTTATTAACCCATTTTCTAATCCTAAATAATCATTCTTTATATTTTTTTCAATAAAAAGTTTATATTTTAAAAAATCAAATAATTTATTTTGGTATTCAATATAATGTTCATTCTTTAAATCTTTATAAGTTATTTCAGGTACATTTGATTTTATGTTATAAATTTTTTTTGAATTCATAATATAATTTCTTATTGCACCACTTGATGAAAGATTAGTATTTCTCAAAAAATCATCAGAATTTTTTGAACCTTTTCTTGTAATTGGTATTGGTTTAATCTTTGAATTTGTATAATTTAAAGCTAGAATATATTCTAATGCAAGATAATTATTAGAAGATAATTTATTAAATCCTATAATTTTTTTTATAGAATAAGCTCTTGCTTTTGGGTATGAAATTCCTTCTTTACTTAATTTTAAAGTTTCATTGTCTACATCAATTTTTCTTTTTATTAAAATATCTGAAAATTTTATAAAATCATCACTGTCTAATTCTTCAATTCCAAAACATAAATAATTTATATTAAGTTTATTTAAAATTTTTATATTTCCAAGTGCAAAATACCATGCACTTTGTAAAGTTATAAAAGATGGCATTTCAATAACAATATCAAATCCTTGATTTATTGCCTCATTTGCTCTTTTAAATTTATCTAAGATGGCAAGTTCACCTCTCTGAACAGCATCTCCACTCATAATACTTAAACATATATCTGCATTAGTGATTTTTTTTGATTTATCTAATAAATATTTATGTCCATTGTGAAAAGGATTAAACTCAGAAATAATAGCTAAGGTCTTCATAAATAAATTGTATTTTAAAAATTGTTGAATTCAAATTATTTATAAATACAATAATAATTTGTTAAATATTCGTTTAAAAAATGACTTTATGCATAAAATACAGTATAATAATAAAAAAAATTTAGGAGGAAATATGATCTCAGCAAATGATTTAAGAAAAGGAACAACATTTGAATATGATAATGATGTATATCAAATAGTTGATTTTCAACACGTTAAACCTGGAAAAGGAGCTGCTTTTGTAAGAACAAAAATTAAATCAGTAATGGATGGTACTGTTAAGGATGTTACTTTTAATCCAAATGATAAATTTCAAGAGGCAAGGATAGCAACTAAGGAAATGCAATATCTCTATTCAGATGGTGAGTTATACTATTTTATGGATACAGAAACATATGAACAGATTCCTGTTGAAAAAGAAGGCGTAGAGGATGCAATTAAATATATTAAAGAAAATGATATGGCAACAATAAGGTTTTACAAAGAAAAACCTTTTGAAGTAAATCCTCCAAATTTTGTAGAACTTAGAGTAGAGAAAACAGAACCAGGTGTTAAAGGAAATACTGCAACAAATGTTACAAAACCAGCAACGGTTGAAACTGGAGCTGAAATACAAGTCCCAGTTTTTGTAAATGAAGGTGATATTATAAAAATAGACACCAGAACAGGTGAATATTTATCAAGAGTTACTGAATAAGGAGTTTATTTTGTCAGAATTTAAAAATGGAACTGTAAGAATTTCAAATGATATAATAGATTTCATTGTAAAATCTGCAGCTGAAGAAGTAAATGGAGTCTTTTCAGTTAGTGAAAATTCATCATCAAGTAAAAATAACGGAGTTTCAAAAGTTAAAACAAAAATACTCAATTCTGATATTTTCACTAATATTGAAGTGGTTTTAAATATAGGTCATGATGTTTTAGATACTGTTAAAGAAATTCAAAAAAATGTTAAAAATCAAGTTGAAACGATGACAGGGCTTAGTGTTAAAGAAGTAAACGTAAAAGTTGATAAAATAGTACTATAAAATGAATAGAACAGAACAAAGAGAACGGGTTTTTAAGCTCATTTTTGAAAGTATTTCAAATAAACTAACACTAAATGATTTAAAAACAATCATGTCTGACCATAATTTAAATGAACATTTTATAGAAAAGTCTATGGAAAATTTTTATAAACATTATGAATCAATTAGCGAAAATATATCGAAAGTAATTAGTCTGTCTTCTTAGATAAAGCAGGTAAGGTTGATAAAAGTCTTATTATACTTGGTGTAAATGAAATGACTTATATGAAGACTCCTTCAAGCATAGTAATTAATGAGGTGGTTGAGCTTGCTAAAAAATATTCAAAAAAAGATAGTTATAAATTCATAAACAGTATATTAGGGCAAATTTATAAAATAAATAATGAGTAATGCAATTTCAGTTAAACAATTTAACAGTTATATAAAAGTAAGTTTCAAACAAGATTTATTGCTTTCTAGGGCTTATGTAAAAGGAGAAGTGGTTAATCTTAAAAAGTCACATGAGCATCTTTATTTTTCACTTAAAGAAGATAATGAGGTTATAAACTGCGTTATTTTTTATTTTATGGATTATGATTTTTCAATTGAAGAAGGCCAGGAAATTTGTGTAAAAGGAAATCTCATACTTTACAATTTTTCTTCACAAATAGTTATAAATGTTAATGAAATTGAAGAATTAGGATTGTCAGATAGATTCTCAGAGTATATTAAAATTAAAGAAAAATATGATAAACTTGGTTTTTTTGATGAAAAACTAAAAAAAAGCATACCTGATTTTCCTAAAAAAGTAGGATTAATTACATCTGAAGATGGAGCAGCTTTTAATGATTTTATAAATATTATAAATTCGTTTCCTAACGATATAGAAATATTTTTTTATCCTATAAAAGTACAGGGAAAAGATGCAATTTCAGATTCTATAAATGCACTAAATATATTAAATAATATATCCTTAGATGTAATAGTAATTACAAGGGGTGGTGGAAGTTATGAAGATCTTTCTATTTTTAACGATGAAAATTTATTAATAAAAGTTCATGAAGTAAAAACACCTGTAATTTCAGCAATAGGACATCAGATTGACTTTACTTTGGTTGATTTTGTTGCTGATTTAAGATGTCAAACCCCAACTGATGCAGCAAATGTAATTGTAAGAAATTATTCTAATATAAGATATGAAATATCTAATATATATAAACAAATTAGAAGAAGTATTAGAACAAAGCTTAGTGATTCTGATACATATTTAAAAAATGAAAGAGTTAAGATGAATTTATTATCTCCAATTAAATATATAAATGATAATATTTCATATATAAATGATATTTTTAGTGATATAAAATTAAATTTAGATTATAAAATTAATAATACAAAAACTTCTCTAGATTTACTTAATATTAGATTAAAATTTATTTACAAAATGATAAATAGTAAAAAAAAGTCAATTGAAGTTTTTGATGTTACTGGGAAAAAGATGTTTTCCAGTAACAATATAAAAGTTGGAAGCGAAATTTATATTAAATTCTCTGATGGAAAGATAAAAGCTAAGGTAATTGAATGAAAAATGAAACTTTTGAAGAAGGAATAAATAAATTGAATTCTATACTTGATGATATCGAAAAATCAGATAAAAGTTTAGATGAAAGTATAAAATTGTATGAAGATGCCACAAATTTGTATAAAAATCTCATGAAAAAATTAAATGAATATAAATCAAGAATAGAAATAATAAATGAGGATAATAATGAACTCATCTGATTTTATAGCTAAATACGATGACTATAAAAAAATAATAGACAGTAAAATAAAAAACTATTTCCACATTGAAAATGTACTTGATGAATCTATGAATTATGCAATAAATTCTGGAAAAAGAATTAGACCAATCCTTTTCATGAATACTTTAGAAATGTTACAGACAGAAATAGATGATGAAAAAATTCAAATTGCTTTATGTATTGAGCTAATTCATAATTATTCTTTGGTTCATGATGATTTGCCTGCTATGGATAATGACGATTATAGAAGAGGAAATTTTACTGTTCATAAAAAATATGGGTATGATGTTGCAATTTTATGTGGAGATGCTTTGCTAAACTTTGCATATGAAAATTTATTTGACATATGTATGAAATCGTCACAAAAATCTTTATATTTAAAAGCTTTTTCCTATATTGCAAAAATGGCAGGTAATAGAGGAATGATAAAGGGACAAATTTTAGATATAAAAAGGGATGTAAATAGTTTTAATGATTTAATAGAAATTTATATTTTAAAAACATCTAATTTATTTCTTGCATCTATAATGAGTGCAGCTATTATTGCAGAAGCTGATGACTTAAAAAAAAATAAATTATATTATTTTGCTAAAAATTTAGGAATTTTATTTCAAATAAATGATGATTTAAAAGATGATGGAGATGGAGATTTAAGTATATTAAATTATATTGAAAAAAAACAAGCTAAGAAAGTATTAGAAGAATATGCAGGAAAATGTAGAGAAAATTTGAAATATTTTTCTAATAATAACTTTCTTATGAATTTAATAGATTATTTAACATAAAGAGGAGATTATGAAAAAGTATACCAGACAAAGACTTATATTAGACATTATTCAAAATAATGATGTAAGAACTCAAAGTCAACTCTCTGAATTATTGGATCAGCATGGGGTCGATGCTACTCAAGCAACAATTTCAAGAGATATTAAAGAATTAAGAATTTCAAAAGTTCAAACAGATGATAATCATTATAGATACACTGTTATTGATACTGTGTATGATTCAATGAATGAAAGACTTGAAAAGATATTTAAGGCATCTGTACTATCTGTTGAAGAAAATAACGATTTAGTAATTGTAAAATGTATTGCTTATACTGCTACAGTTTGTGGACTTTTTATTACAAATGCAAAAATATCTAATATTGCAGGTATTATTACAGGACATGATACGATTTTTATATCTGTAGAAGAAAATCAAGAAATTCACATGGTTGTTGAACAAATAAGGGCTTTGGTAAAATAAATGCTTAAAGAGCTTTATATTGAGAATTTTGTCATTATCAAAAAAGAACATTTATTTTTTTCAGATGGATTTAATGTCTTAACAGGTGAAACTGGAAGTGGTAAAAGTCTTATTTTAGATTGTATAGCTTTACTTTTAGGAAGAAGATTAAAAAAATAGAATATAGGTAAATTTTCTGATAAAACAATAATTGAAGGCGTTTTTTCAATAGATAGTGAAGATAAAAGAAAATTTCTTGAAAATTTAGATATTTCATTTGATGAAAATAATTTAATTATAACAAGAACCTTTACAAAAAAATCTTCTATAATAAGAATAAATGGAAGGGTATCTACATTACAAATATTAAAAGAAATTTCAGAAATATTGATAGATACTTATAACCAAAATGATAGCAAAGATTTAACAGAAAAATCAAATTATATTAATTTGATTGATAAATATAAAGCTATAAAAATAATTGATAATTATAAAACAGATGATAAAACAAAAATTTTAAGAAAAAAACTTCGTTCAGTAATGAATGAAAAAGATCAATTAGAAAAAAAATTAAAGATGTTTGAATTAGATGATGAGCAGACCGTAAGAGAAATTGATCTTTTGACATATCAAAAAGAAGACATTGAACAAATAGACATAGATAATGTAGATGAAGAAGAATTAAATGAAGAATATAAAAAACTAAGTGTTGCAACTGAATTAAAAAAATCACTTTCAGAAGCAAGTGAAAAAATTTCAGGAAATAATTTTGATATAGATAACATATCTTCTTTACTTGGCAGTATTGATTCATCTTTGCAAGATTTTTTAGATATAAACGAAATAAATTCATTTTATAATAGAATTTCTGAAATAGAAGACCTTTTAAATGATTTAGAAAGAGATATAAGCTATTATAATGAAAATCTTGAATATGATGAAGAAAATTTTCAAATTTTAGATAATAAGATATCTAAAATATTTGATTTAAAAAGAAAATATGGTCATGATTTAAAAGATATAAAAAATTACTACTTAAATATAATAGCTAGAATATCTGAGCTTAAAAATATAGACAAGAATAGAGAAAGTATTTTAAATAATATAAAAATATTCAATAAAGATATTGAAGAATTATCTAATAGACTTCATGATATAAGAATAGAGAAATCTAAAGATCTTGAAGAAAGGGTAAATCAAAATATAAGAGAACTTAATATAGAAAATGGACTTTTTAAGGTTGATATAAAAAAATCTGGTAAAATCAATGAAACAGGTTTTGACATAGTTGATTTTTTGATACGCACTAATAAAGGCGAAGAATTAAAAAGTTTAGACTCAACAGCATCTGGTGGTGAAATTTCTAGAATTATGTTGGCTTTTAAAACCATATATTCTGATTTTGATGATGTAGATACATTGATTTTTGATGAAATAGATCAGGGAATAAGCGGTAGAACAGCACAAGTTGTTGCTGAAAAAATAGAAACCATATCAAAAAGAAGACAAGTTATAGTAATTAGTCATTTGCCACAAATTTCTTCATTTGCCGATAATCATATACTTATTTATAAACAAGATGATGAAAATAAAACAATATCATCAGCAGAAAATATTAATGGAGAAAAAAGAATAAAAGAAATTGCTAGATTAATAGGGGGTGTTAATATTACAGAAACCACTTATAAATCTGCTAAAGAAATGATTGATATGGCTAATGAAAAAAAAGGAGCTATTAATGGATGATATTAATTCTATTCAAACTACAATAAAAACTGATAGAATTTATGAAGGCAGAATATTAAATCTAAGGGTTGATACAGTTGAAATGCCTGATAAAAAATATGCTAAAAGAGAAATTGTAGAACATCAAAAAGGAGTTGGCGTAATTGCATTTGATGGAAACGATAAAATACGGATTGTAAAACAATATCGCAAAGCTGTAGATAGTTTTATGCTAGAAATTCCTGCAGGATTAGTTGATGCTAATGAAGATCCAATAGATGCTGTAAAAAGAGAAATGCAAGAAGAAATTGGATATGATAGCAATGATGTAACTTATTTATTTGATGTATATTCATCACCTGGATTTACAAATTCAAGGACTTCTCTTTTTGTCGCAAAGAACTTATTTAAATCACAACTAGAACCAGATGAAGATGAATTTATAGAGAAAATCAGCTTAAAAGTTGATGATTTATATGAAAAAGTTTTAAATTATGAAATATCTGATTCGAAAACAGTTATTGGCATTCTTATTGCTAAAAAGATAATAAATGATGGTACACTATAATGGATGAACTTAAAATTGATATAGATGAATTTAGCGGGCCTTTGGACCTGCTTTTAAATTTAATTGAAAAATCTAAAATAAATATTGAAGATATTTTTCTTTATGATATAACAGAACAGTATAAGAAAGAAATTGAAAATTTAAGTTTATCAATAAGTCAATTATCAAAATTCATCTATATTCTATCAATTCTTTTATTAATAAAATCGGATGCACTAATACCAAAACATGAAATTATTCTTCAAGAAAATGAAATAGTAGAAGCTTTAAACGACTATAAAAAAATAAAATCTGTTGAAAAAATATTTGAAGATTTTGAAGATATAGGATTAAAGCAGCATACAAAAATAATGGAAGATTTAAATAATTATTTAAGTAAAGAAAGTAATATTCCTCATGATGTTGAGATTTTAGCAAAAGAATTTAATAAAGTCATAAGTAGACTTGATAAAGAGAAAGAAAATGAAAATTCATCTGTTGTTGAAATAAAAAATAAAGATATAAACATTGATAAATTAATGAAAGATTTTTTGGATTATATATCTAAAAAAAAAGAAATTTATATTGAAAAAATAACAAAAAAAATTTCATCTAAAAATGAATGTATTGCAGTTTTTTTATCACTTTTAGAACTTACCAGAATTGGTGAAATATATCTGAAACAAGATGAAATAAACAATTTATTTATTATAAAGAGGTAAAAATCAGATGGAAAGAAAATATTTGGAAGGCCTTTTGGAAGAAATATTATATATTTGGGGTGAAATGATAGAACTTGATGATCTTGTAAAAATAACTGGTGAAAAGAAAAGTTTTATTGAAGAAGCACTTTTAGAAATGCAAAATACAAGAAATATGTTTAAAAGTGGTTTGGTTATTAAAAGATATAATGATTCATTTCAATTAACTACAAGACCTTCAAGTGATAAATTCATAAAAAAGATAATTAGTTTTTCAGAAAAAAAATTATCTAATTCTGCACTAGAAACTTTATCAATAATAGCATATAAACAACCTATTACGAGAATTGAAATAGATAAAATAAGAGGAGTAAACAGTAGTAGTGCAATTACAAATCTTGAGAAAAGAAATTTAATCAAAAATGCAGGAAGACTTGATAAAATAGGAAAACCAATTTTATATAAAACTACAAACTATTTCTTAAAATATTTTGACATTGAAAGTATAGATGAATTACCTAAACTTCCAGATACAAATAAAATAAAAGAAAATTAAAAATACTATAAAAAAATATAATTTTATTTAAAGTATAATTTATTTAGAGGTAAAAATGAATTGGGAAAAATATATTAACGATTTAAATTTTATGGGAATAAAACCAGGATTAGATAATATAAAAAAAATATTAAACGAATTTAATAATCCGCAAGATAAAATAAAAGTTATACATGTAGCAGGTACTAATGGAAAAGGTACAACTTGTAATTTTTTTTATAATGTACTTCTTAATTTAAATTTCAAAGTAGGCCTTTTTACATCCCCACATATACACAAAATAAATGATAGAATTGAAATAAATAAAAATAAAATAGATGATAATTCTATTGATGAAATAATGACTAAACTTGTTTATTTTGAAAACGTGTTGAATATAAAGCTTACAAAATTTGAAATACTTACAGTATTAGCTATTGTTTATTTTGAAAAAAGTAAAGTTGATTATGCTGTAATTGAAGTTGGAATGGGTGGAAGATTAGATTCTACAAATGTTGTGAAAAAACCATTAGTATCTGTCATATGTAATATTGGTTTAGATCATACTGATTTTTTAGGTGATACCATTGAAGAAATATCTTTTGAAAAAGCTGGAATAATTAAAAACAATTGCCCTACTGTAGTATATGATTTAGAACAAAAATCATATGAAGTAATAAAAAAAATAGCTGAAAAAAGAAATTCTAGGTTATATAAAGCGGATTTTTCTAAGATAGATATTAAAGATATAAATTTACATAGATCTATTTTTGATTACAAAAATTTTCAAAATGTAGAAATATCAATGTTAGGATATTCAGCAATTAAAAATGCTTGCGTTGTTTTAGAGACTTTTAAAAATATTTTTAATTTTGATTCTAAAGAAGTATTACTTGGTATAAAAAATACTACTCTTAAAAATAGATTTACTTTAGTTAAAGAAAAACCTACAATAATTTTTGATTCATCGCATAATCCTCAAGCTGTTGAAGCAATGATAGAAAATATTAATTTATATTTTGAAAACAAAAAAATATTATTTGTATTGGGAGTTTTGAAAGATAAAAATTATGAAGAGATATTAAATAAAGTTACAAATTATGCTAAAAGATTTTATTTTTGTAAGCCGGTAAATGAAAGAGCACTAGAACCTGAAATCTTAAAAAATTTATTAGATAAAAAGGTTGAAAGTGATATATTTAAATCTTCAGAATTAGCTTTAAAAAAGGCAATAGATGATTCAAAAGAAGATGAAGTTATTATTTTATTTGGTTCTTTTTACAATTATTGATTGGAGTTTAAATGGATTATAAAAACCTATTTTTTAATAAAAATTTTGGGAAAATTTATTTTGATGAGCCTTTGAAAAATCATACTACATTTGGAATTGGTGGATTAGCAGACGTTTTTGTTATGCCAGAAACAGAGGAAGAATTAAAAGCAGTACTTGAATTCAATTATGAAAACAAAATTAATTCTACTATAATAGGAAAAGGGTCAAATTTACTAATTTCTGATCGAGGAATAAGAGGATGTGTTATATGCTTAAAAAGTAATTATTCTAAGATTAGTATTACTAAAAATGAAATAACTGCTCAAAGTGGAGCATTACTATCTGACATTGCAAAGTTAAGTGTTAAATATTCTTTATCTGGAATGGAAGAATTAGAGGGTATCCCTGGAACAATCGGTGGTGCTGTATCAATGAATGCGGGAGCATATGGAAAAGAAATCAAAAATATAGTTAAAGAGGTGAGATTTTTAACTCTTGATGGAAAAATTTTAGTATTGAAAAATGAAGATATAAATTTTTCATATAGACATTCGAAAGTTTTTGAAGATAACTTGATTGTTTCATCTGCTGTTTTTAAACTGGATTTTGATGACAAAATAAAAATTGAAGAAAAATATTGGGACTATCATAATAGAAGATTAAGTAAACAACCTTTAGATAAAAAGTCTGCAGGTTCAACATTTAAAAGACCTGAGGGTTCTTTTGCTTCAAAGCTTATCGATGAAAGTAATTTAAGAGGATATAGAATAGGAGATTGTCAAATATCTGAAAAACATTGTGGATTTGTAATTAATAATGAAAATGCAACATGTAAAGAAATGCTTAACTTTATTTATGAAATAAAAAGAATAGTAAAATTAAAAACAGGATTTGACATTGAAACGGAAGTCAAAATAATAGGAGATTTCTGATGGAAATATTTATAATAACTGGTATGAGTGGTGCGGGGAAAACAACTGCTTTGAAAATTTTTGAAGAATATGGATTCTATACAATGGATAATATTACTGGTGAATTATTAAAAAAGTTTTTAGAAATTAATGAAGAAAATAAAAAACCCGTGAAAAAATTAGCAGTTGTAATAGATCAAAGATCATATAAAATAGAAAAAAATTTTTATAATTCTGTACAATTAATTAAGGGTTACTCAAATGAAGTTAACATCATATTTTTGTATTCAGATAGTAAAAAGATAATTCAGAGATACAACGAATTAAGAAAACCTCATCCTTTTAGTATAAATGGTAATCCTTCAGATGGAATTATTGCTGAAAATGATTATTTAAAAATTGAAAAAAAATATTCTGATTTTGTTATAGATACAACTAATTATAAAGAGGCAGAATTAAAAAAAATAATTGAAAAAATAATCAATTATAAAATTAAAAATATTATTAATATTTTTTCATTTGGATTTAAATATGGAATTCTTGAAAATGGAGATATTATTTTTGACATGAGATTCTTACCAAACCCTTTTTATGAAAAAGATTTAAAAGATTTAAATGGAACAGATGAAAAAATAAAGAATTTTTTAAATCAATTTGCTCAGACTAAAACTTTTATAAATAAATCTCTAGACATGATTGAATTTTTATTACCAAATTTTAAAGATCAGGGAAAAAATATTTTAAATATAGGATTTGGCTGTACTGGAGGTAAACATAGATCAGTTTTTATGGCTGAAGAAATGGCTAAAAATTTGAAAAATAAATATAAAATAGATTATACAATAATTTTAAATCATAGAGACATAGGAAGATAATATATGAAACTAACAACAATAGGTGGAGGTACAGGTTCATCAAGTATTTTAAAGGGACTAAAAAATTATATAGATGATATATCTGCAGTTGTAACTGTAGCAGATGATGGAGGAAGCAGTGGAAGATTAAGAAAAGAATATGGAATACTTCCCCCTGGGGATATTAGATCATGTATACAAGCACTTGCTGATTCTGAAGATTCTATGACAAAAGTTTTAAATTATAGATTTAAAACTGGAGATTTAGAAGGACATAGTTTAGGAAATTTATTAATTTTGGCTCTTTCAGATATTTTTAATGGTTTTAATAATGGTATAGAAGAAGTTTCAAATATTCTTAACATAAAAGGGAAAATTTTTCCTATGACACTTGATAATGTTATACTATATGCAAAGCTTGATGATGGCAGAATAATTGAAGGTGAAAGTAATATTACTTTTTTAGCTAGAAAGAGTAGATCAAAAATAGTAGAAGTTTTTTTAAAGCCATTTAATGTAAATGCAAGTGAAGGTATAAGTGAAAAAATATTTGAATCTGATTATATTATTTTAGGACCTGGTTCATTATTTACATCTATTATGCCAAATTTATTGGTAAAAGAAATTAGAGAAGCTCTTATAAATACAAGAGCAAAAATTATATATATTGCAAATATAATGGAACAAAATGGAGAGACAAATGGTTTTTCAATTTCAGATCATGTAAGTGCTATAAATCATCACATTGGAGAAAACATAATAGATTATATTTTTGTAAATAATAAAAAAATATCAACAAAATTACTTTATAAATATTTTTATGAACAAAATTCTTGTCAAATTTTTTTAACAAAAGAAGATATTAAATATCTTAATTCTTTGAATATAAATATTATTGAAGAGGATTTCTTAGATACAAAAAGTAATTTTATAAGGCATGATGGAGAAAAAATAGCAAAAATAATTATGGAGAAACTATGAAAAAATTTGTCGACATACCAGTTAAAAGTGTAAAAAATATTCGAGATTTAGGCGGAATAATCACTAAAGATTTTAAAATTACAAAATATGGAAAATTTATAAGAAGTGCAAATTTATCAAAAATTTTAGATGAGGACATACAATTTTTAAAGAAATATGGTGTCAAATCGATTCTTGATTTAAGAAGAAAAGAAGAAGTTGAAAAAAGTTATGTCAAAAAAATAAAGCAACATTTTAATTATTATAATATTTCTTTATTTAATGATGAATTTAGTGATGAAGTTGTTGAAGATATTATATATGGGAAAATAGATGTAAGCGAAAAATATATAGATGCACTTCATGATTATAAAGTTATAAAAAAAATATTAAATTTAATAATAAATTCAGAGTCAGTGTTATTTCATTGCTTTGAAGGAAAAGATAGAACTGGAATAGTTTCTATGTTACTTCTTGGAATTTCTAATGTTTCAAATGATAAAATAATTGCAAATTATGAAGTTTCAAGTTCATATTTAGGATATATAGAAAAATATGAAGAAAAAGAAAAACTTAATAAATTAAGAATTACTTCTCCTTATATAATGAAAAATACACTAAATCTTTTTCTAAAAGAATTTCGTTCTTTTGAAAATTATTTTTTAGAAGTTGGTATTTCACATGATGAAATAGAACAATTTAAAAAATCATTTTTGGAGGAAATTAATGATTGAAAATAGTTCAGGTGGTGTAGTAATAAGAGATGGTAAAGTTTTATTATTAAAAAGAAAAAAGGGCGGTTGGGTTTTACCAAAAGGAAGAATTGAAAAAAACGAAACAAAAAAAGAAGCCGCAATTAGAGAAGTATTTGAAGAAAGTGGGGTAATAGCTAAACCATTAAAATTTCTTGGATATAGTAAATATAACTTTAAAGGTAATAGTTCAATAGTAAAAAAAACTGTTTATTATTATTTAATGAAAGTATGTAAATCTGATGATTTAAAAGCACAAACTGAAGAAGGATTTTTAAAAGCTTGTTTTATAGATTATAATAAAGCTATTACATTATTAATTCATAAATCTGAAATTTCAATGGTAAAGAATGCTTTTTATATTTATAAAGGTTAAAATATGTCATTTTCTCAAAGAACAAAAAAAGATATTTCATTGGAAAAAATAAATGAAAATCAATATGCATATGAATTAAGTTCATATGTAAAATTATCTGGATATATAAGAATATTTCAACAGAAATTATATACTGTTTTTGATGTGGACAATAATATTCAAGCAAAAAGAATATATAATATTATCAAAAAAATTTATGATTTTTCTCCAACTATAGAAATAAAAAATAATAATAAGTTTACAAAAAATAAAATTTATAGAGTTTTAGTAGATGATGAAACAACTACAGAAAAAATATTGAAAAATGAAGAAAAACTTGGAGAAAATATTTATGACTTCTATGATAAAATGAATGAAGATGATTTAAAAACATTTTTGAAAGTTTCATTTTTATTAAATGGCTCAATTACAGATCCTAAAAGAGGATATTACGTTGAATTTGTTTTTGAATCTAAAGAAATATCTGATGTAGTATTTAAAATAATGGATAATTTTAATCTACAGCCAAAAAAATTTATAAGAAAAAAAAATTATATAATTTATTTAAAAGATAGTGATGAAATTTCTGATTTTTTAAGTCTGATTTCAGCATATAAGGCATTATTAGAACTTCAAAATGTAAAAGCTATGAAAGAGTTAAGGAATAATATAAATAGACAAACAAACTGCGATAAAGCAAATATTGATAGGACAGTAAATGCATCTTTAAAACAGATATCTGCAATAGAAAAACTTAAAAAAAATGATTTATTCAAAAATTTACCAGATGAATTAAAGAATGTAGCAGAAATTAGAATTGAAAACCCGTATATTTCAATTGAAGATCTTGGAAAACTTACAAATCCAACAATGAGTAAAGCTAAAATAAATTATCGTTTACAAAAATTAATTAAATTGTCTGAGGAAATATAAATGAATTTTTGTCATCTTCACGTTCATACATCTTATTCATTACTTGATGGTCATTGTTCAATTGACAAACTTTTAGATAAAGTAGTTGAATTTGGAATGGACTCAATTGCAATAACTGACCATGGAGTAATGTATGGAGTTGTTGAATTCTATAAAAAATGTAAAAAAAGAAATATAAAGCCAATAATAGGATGTGAAGTATATGTTTCAAAGTTTGATCATAAAATAAAAAATCAAACAAATAAAAAATACAATCATCTTATTTTATTGGCAGAAACACAGGAAGGCTATCAAAATTTAATCAAAATAGTTTCTGAAGGATTTATTAATGGATTTTATTATAAGCCAAGAATTGATAAGCAATATTTAAGAGAACACAATAAAGGGATTATTGCTTTAAGTGCATGTTTAAATGGAGAAGTTAGTACAAAAATATTAGAAGATGATATAAACTCTGCTATTGAAGTTGTAAAAGAATATGTCGATATTTTTGGAAAAAATAATTTTTTTCTTGAAGTTCAAGATCATGGACTTAAAGAGGATATTAAAATAAGAAATTCAATATTAGAGTTACATAGAATAACTGGCGTTGAAATTGTTGCAACAAATGATGTACATTATGTTGAAAAATCAGATTACTATTATCAAGAAATTCTATCTTGTATTTCAACAGGTTCAAAAATGAGCGATAAAGATAGATTTAAATTACCATCTCATGAATTTTATCTAAAGAGTCAAGATGAGATGAATGAAATTTTTAATGATATGGATAATGCTATTATTAATAGTTTAAAAATTGCGGAACGTTGTAATGTAAATTTAAAATTTCATCAAATGCATCTACCACAATTTTTTAAAACTCCAGATGGATTTTCAAATAAAGATTTTTTAGAATTTTTAGTATTTAATGGATTAAAATCGAGATATAAAAAAATTACAGAAGAAATAAAAAATAGAGCTGAAATGGAATTACAAAC
>JALEKO010000057.1 GCA_022769085.1 Peptoniphilaceae bacterium | reverse complement strand
GTCAGAATCAAACAAACTAAAATTGAGAGTTTGATCCTGGCTCAGGATTAACGCTGGCGGCGTGCATAACACATGCAAGTCGAACGATGAAGTTAGTATGAATTCTTCGGAAGGAATATTAATGGATTAGTGGCGAACGGGTGAGTAACGCGTGAGTAACCTGCCTTTCACACAGGGATAGCCGTTGGAAACGACGAGTAATACCTGATGAAATATAATGTAGGCATCTATGAAATATTAAAGCGATAGCGGTGGAAGATGGACTTGCGTCTGATTAGCTAGTTGGAGTGGTAAAGGCACACCAAGGCAACGATCAGTAGCCGGCTTGAGAGAGTGAACGGCCACATTGGGACTGAGACACGGCCCAGACTCCTACGGGAGGCAGCAGTGGGGAATTTTGCACAATGGAGGCAACTCTGATGCAGCGACGCCGCGTGAACTAAGAAGGTCTTCGGATTGAAAAGTTCTTTTCTATGTGAAGAAAATGACTGTAGCATAGGAATAAGGTCCGGCTAACTACGTGCCAGCAGCCGCGGTAATACGTAGGGACCAAGCGTTGTCCGGAATCATTGGGCGTAAAGAGTACGTAGGCGGTTATTTAAGTTGGAAGTCAAAGGCATAGGCTCAACCAATGTAAGCTTCCAAAACTAAATAACTTGAGATATGGAAGAGAAAGTGGAATTTCTAGTGTAGCGGTGAAATGCGTAGATATTAGGAAGAATACCGGTGGCGAAAGCGACTTTCCAGTCATAATCTGACGCTGAGGTACGAAAGTGTGGGTAGCAAACAGGATTAGATACCCTGGTAGTCCACACCGTAAACGATGAGTGTTAGGTGTTTGGCAAAAGCTGGGCGCCGACGTTAACGCATTAAACACTCCGCCTGGGGAGTACGCACGCAAGTGTAAAACTCAAAGGAATTGACGGGGACCCGCACAAGCAGCGGAGCATGTGGTTTAATTCGACGCAACGCGAAGAACCTTACCAAGTCTTGACATATATATGAAGTTTGTAGAGATATGAATGACTCTTCGGAGAC
>JALEKO010000007.1 GCA_022769085.1 Peptoniphilaceae bacterium | reverse complement strand
AAATCCTGTAAATGATCCAACATTTAATGAAAATGGTGATGAAATTGAAGGAAACTACAAACCAAGTACAAAACAAGAAATCACTTATGTATATGAGAAGACTGTAACAGATCCTCAAAAAGAAAAGGGTTCTTTCCAAGAACATCATATCTACATTACAAAAGATCAAGATGGTGTTGAAGTAGATAGAAAAGAAGAAAATGGAACTGTAACTGAAGGTAAAAAAGAAGAAAAATACACAACTGGTAAGAAAGAAAAAGATGGTTTCAAATTTGTAAGAACAGAAAAACCTGTAGAAGAACCAAGCTACAGCGAAAAAGGTGAAAAGACTGAAGGTAATTACAAACCAGGTGTAACGCAAGAAATCACTTATGTATACGTTAAAACTTTAGATAAACCTGAAACACCTGAAAAAGAAGATACACCTCCTGTAACTGAAGAAAATGAAAATCCTAAAGAAAATAATAAATCTAATTCAAATAATCCAAAAACTGGTATAAATTCAATTTCTTCTGCATTAGGTTTACTTGTATCTTCAACTTTAGCATTTATTTCAAAAAGGAAGAAAAAATAGTCTGATTTAAAATTAAAAATCTTTCTAATTTTAAATTTAAAATATTATCGTTTAAAAAATAAAAATCCCGCGTGCCCTTTTAAGGTATGCGGGATTTTTTATTTAATTTCTATTTAATTTTTTTATTAAATCAAAAAGCTCAATTGCTGCTTCTTTAGGTCCGTCTTTTTCTTTTCCGACAATTCCAAGTTGCGTTTTAATTTGTCCAACAAAAATATCTCTATCAAAAAGTTCTTTAAAATATTTATCTATAAGTATATTTGAAAGTTCTTGTTCTTGATAAGGCCCAAAAGGATTTGCAAAGAAAGATGTTGTAAGCCCTTTTTCACTTGTTGTTCCCTTAGCCTGTCTTTTCCCTGCAATAAATACTTTTTTTGCTTCTTCTTCATTTTTAAATCTTATAATTGATTTTTCATTTTCTTTTACTTCATCATAATTATTTGCATATAAAAATATATCAACTTTTTCGCCATTCATTATTTCTTCATAACTACTTACAGGACTTATGAGTCTTGCATTTATTTTATCTGGATTCATAAAAATCGATCTATCAAGTTGTTTAAAAGCATAACCTTCATCTAGATCATCTAATCTTACAAATGCCCCTGTTTCTGTTCCATAGGCTAAAAGTTTATTATTTGCAGGATTTATTCTGAAATTTCCCATATCATCAAAAATAATTGTCATATCGCTTAGATATTCTTTTGAAAGAGATCTTAAAGCTTCAATAGATTCACTTTTTCCAGCTCCACTATCTCCCATTATTACAATATTAGCTTTGCTTGAGTCGTTAAGTTCAAGCTTTATCATCGAGCCATGAATTGGTAAATTTCCTCTTTTAATCTGCTTTATATTATGTATTGTAAGAATCATTTTTTTCATATATCCAAAATAGTCATATCTTTCATCATATGAAACATATCCTACAATCATATCATTTTTATCATCTACATAATATTTATCATTTGCACCTCTTTGGTCAATATAGCTAAATATTATCATTATGTCAGGTTTTCTGCCTGCAACTTCATTTACTTTTGCAGGTTCAAAAAGATTTGATAGTGATACAAGGTGTGTTATAAAATCCCTATGGCAATATGCAAAACAAAGTAAATCACCAACCCAAATAGGGTAACATAAAAATGCATCTTGATCTATTATGGCATCTATTATAGGATTTGTTTTTTCTTCCTCAAAAAATCCAGATCTTGTATTTTTCTTAGGATAAGTTATAAAAGGTGTTTCCAAAACCATATTTACTATAAAAGGAATCCTCTTTAAAGATTCGTATCCTTCAGGAACTGGCCAAACAACTTTTTTAAGCACAAGCCCTGCATTTGTTCCAGCTGATACCTGTCTATAAACACTTGGTGTTTCTAAAAGTAAATTTATTGAAATTTTTCTATATAGATCAAGAATTAGATCGTCAAAGTCTTTTTTTGTAGCTATAAAAGATTTTCTATCAAGTCCTTCTGAAGTGTTATTTTCAAAAACTATAGCATATCTTTCTAAATTTCTCCAATATGTGTAAATATCTTCAAGCATTTCATTAAAACGCTCTTTATTTTCATAAAGGAAAGAAAATCTATCAAAATTTTCAGAAATTTCTTTTGATGTCATTGTAGTTAAAAGTTTAAACATTATTACAGTTTTTTCTACTATTTCATCTATATTTTCGCTTTTTACAACGCTGTGCATTAACAGTTTACTTTTTGTATATTCTTTATCTATTCTTTCAAAGTATTTTTTTATTACGCATTTAAATGCATCACTTTCTAAAACTTCAGCTTCAGTTTTACAATATTTTGAACTGAAATTTATCATTGCTTTTCCTCTTGAAAGTGAAAAAGATTTAATCATAACTCCCCCTTTTTATTTTTGTTTTTTTAAATTATATATTGTTTTATATTTTTTTCAAAAATATTTTTACATTAAACTATTTTTTCTGAAAATTCTTTTATAATGTTTGCCGCCTTTTCTATTTTTTTAATGTCTGCTGCAAAAGAAAGTCTAACAAAATTGCCATCTCCAAATGCTAAACCTGGTGTAATTGAAAGGTTAAAATCTTTTAAAAGTATTTCGCATATATCAAGGTCGCTTTTTATTGTTCTATCTTTATATTTTCTATTTAAAATTTTTGAAATGTCTATAAATGCATAAAAACTTCCAGAAGGAGATTTTAAAGAAATATTTTTATCATCTTTTAAAATTGAAACTAAAACATCTCTTCTTTTTTTAAATTCTTCTGTATTATTTTCAAAAATTTCTATATTTTCTCTAAATCCTTTTAAAGCTTCAAGTGCTGCATATTGGCTTATTGAAGATGTGTTTGATGAAATATGACCTTTTGCAACTTTTATATTTTTTATTATTTCATCTCTTGCATGTACATAACCAACTCTCCAACCTGTCATTGAAAAAGCCTTACTCATTCCATTTATTGTAATTACAAGACCTTTTTTAAAAAGTTCTTCATCAGATGCAAAGCTTTTATTTTTATTATCGTCAAAAATTATATTTTCATATATTTCATCTGATAAAATAAATACATTATTTTTAATTGCAAAATCTTTTATAGCTTTAAATTCATCTTCATCTATTACATGACCATCTGGATTATTTGGTGAGCAAATCATTATTAATTTTGTTTTATCCGTCTTTTTATTTTCAAGTTCTTCTTTTGTGATTTTTCCATTATTTTTTTCTATTAAAACTGGCTTTGCTCTACAAAGTTTTATAACTTCAGTATAGCTTGTAAAATAAGGAAGAATTACCATTACTTCATCGTCTGGATTTAAAATTGAAAATAGGCTTAAAAATATTGCCTCTTTTGCACCATTTGTAACTACTATATTTTCTTTTTTTGCATTTATACCATTTTATTTTTTTAATTTTTCTGCAATTGCTTCTCTAAGTTCCACAATTCCAGATGCATCAGTATATCTTGTTTTATTTTCATCTATAGCTTTTTTTGCAAAATTTTTAATATAATCTGGAGTGTCAAAATCAGGTTCGCCTACAGCAAGATTTATTACATCTATGCCTTCTTTTATCATTTCTTTAGCTTTAGCACTTATTTTTAATGTTTGAGATTCTTCCACATTTTTAAAAACATCAGATAAATTCATATTTATTATTTTCCCTCTTTATATATTGATCTATTTTTAATTAATTATACTTTAATTAGCTAAAATCAGTACCTTTTTTTCAAAAAAAATGGCGGTAAAACCGTCATTTTAATTTTTATTTAAAAAGATTTTTATTATTAATTATAGTTAAACTTATTTATATTTATATGAATCAGTTAAAATATTTTCTTCATTAATTGAAGCATTATATGCCCTTTGTTTTGAATAATCATCTATTTTATTATAATATTTCCCGTTTTCAAGGCAATCTTTAGTTGCAAAAACTTCTCCATAAAGCATATTATTTTCATCATAAGCGTGATGATTATATGTTGGTATTAAATTTATTTTTTCTATTTTAGTTTTTCCATTCTCTTTTTTTATTTTTGCTTCAACAAAAACCCCATATTCGGTTTCTATTGCCATTCCATTTAATGGAGTTTGACCTGACATTAAATTTCCCATTGAATAAATTACAAAAGTTTTATTTCCATTTTTCCCATTAATCCATTCACATTCCTGCGGTACATGAGGATGTGAGCCAAAAATCAAATCTACTCCTAAGTCTGAAAGTTCCTTTGCTTTTTCTTTCTGATAATAATTTGCCCTTGTTTCATATTCATTTCCCCAGTGAGTGTAACAAACAACAACATCTGAATGTTTTTTTGCATATTTTATATCTTTTCTTACTTTGTCTCTGTCAAGATTATCTATTAAATAAGGTTCATCTTCAGGATAACCTGTATTAAAAATCGAAGAATAAGAAAGAAGTGCAACTTTTATCCCCTTTACATTTTTTATTAAAGGTTTTGAATTTTTCTTTAAGCTTCCACCAAAATAATCTATATTTCTTTTTTGCATTTCTCTCATTGTAGATCTTATTCCATCTTTTCCAAGATCAAGTGCATGATTATTTGAAATTGAAAAAGCATCAAATCCTAATTTTTTTGCATAATCTAAAACTTCAGGTGGTGAATTAAATGTTGGATAGCCTTGATAAAAAACATCTGGGTTAACTGTAGTTTCAAAATTTGCAAGCATTAAATCTGACCTATCTATGTATTCTTTCATTGGATCAAGCGTATTTGAAAAATCATAAGTTTCTCCATTAAATGCATGGAAAAGCTGTGTATCATGATACATCATGTCTCCTGTTGCTGTAATAGTTATTTCTTTTTTTTCTGGCTCTTCTTTATCAAGAATAGATTTTACTTTATTTTTATTTAAAGCTATTGCAAAAGAATTATTAAATAAAAATATAATAAATAAAAATAAAGTTAAAAATATGTACTTTTTTCTTTTTGTTTTCATATATAAAACCCTCACATAATTTAAACACATTTATATTTCTTTTTCCTATTTTATCAGATTTAATTTTTTTATCAAGCTTTAAAAATTGAAAATCTTTGACTAAAATAGAAAATAGATTTATAATCATAATAATTGATGTTAATCTTTGAAAGGGGAAAATATGAAAGAATTAGAAGAACTTATTTTAGAAAAGGGAAAAGTTTTAGACGGAAACATTCTTAAAGTAGACTCTTTTTTAAATCAGCAAATTGATATTTCCATGATGAAAAAAATGGGTATTGAATTTGCAAATCATTTTAGAGATAAAAATATAGATAGAATTTTAACCGTTGAATCATCTGGTATAGCTCCTGCAGTTTTTGCTGCTGAAGAACTTAATTGTAAATGCGTTTTTGCAAGAAAGCAAAAATCTCTTACTTTAGACGATAATATTTTTCATTCAACTGTGTATTCTTTCACAAAACAGGTAATGAAAGAAATTATTGTTTCAAAAGATTATTTAAAAGAAAATGAAAATGTACTTTTAATTGATGATTTTCTTGCAAATGGTCAAGCTTGCAAAGGAATGATTGCACTTTGTAATCAAGCAGGTGCAAATGTTTCAGGTATTGGGATTGTAATTGAAAAATCATTTCAAGATGGAAGGAAACTTTTAAAAGAAGAAGGTTACGATGTATTTTCTTTAGCTAAAATTAAGGAATTTAAGGACGGAAAGGTTATTTTTGAAGAAGATTAATTTGTTATAAGTTTTTCTTTTCTTTATTTATATTTTGGTGATGTTTTAAAATTAATTTATATTTTATTCATCACCTTTTTTGTAAAAAAGCTTAATTTTCCATATTATTTAAAAAAAGACGAGAATTTTTTTAATTTCTCATCTTTTTCAAATTAAATTTTTAATTAAATTTCATTAAATTTATTCCTGTTTCATCGTCATAAAATCTATCTATTTTTGTATCTATAATTTCAACAAAAATTTCTGCAGTCATCGAAATAACAGCTCTTTTTAAATGACCTCCAAAAGCATTTGCATTAATATCTGCAAGTGTTATATGAAAATGTGTATAAAGATTTTCATTCATTTGTGAAATATTTCCATAAAGCATTGTAATTTCAAAAGGTTTTTTAAAATTAATATCTTTATACTCTTTTTTTTCTCTATCATAAAAAGATATTGTAACATCATCACATGCTCCAAGACCTGTAAGATAACCCGCTTTTACATTTTCTTTTTTTAATATTTCAGATACTTTTTCAATAATTTCTTCCCCTCTTTTAAGTCTTATTAAAAGTTTATTTCCATCTCTTTTATATTCCATTTTTTCACCTCCAAATATAACTAGAGTATTTTTACCCAAAAATCAAAATTATTCACTTGTACTTTGATAAATATTTGCTAATTAAAACCAAATTTTTGCAATTAATAAAAAAACTCATATTTAAAATATGAGCTAAAAATTTATTTATTTTTATAATATAAAATTTTCTTTTTATATACATATGTTCCAAAAAAGTAAAATAGCACCGTGAAAACTACAAGAATTAAAAGAGCTATTAAAGACTGGTTTATTGTAAATACACCCTTCATTAAGTTTATAGGTGCCATAAATGAACTGAAAAATGGCAAATATGAAACATATTCAACAATTTTATTTGTATTTCCATTTGACTGATATAGTGCCAAAAAATATGTCCCAACTATTAAAATCATAACGGGAGTAGAAAGTTTTTGTGCATCTTCAAATTTTGAAACAAGAGACCCTAAAATTGCAGAAAAAATAGTATATGCTAATATTCCAAAAACCATAAATCCTGTAATTATAAGCATTTTATTTATATCATCATTTGTAATTTGAACTATATTTAGCATTTTAAGCTCATCTATTATTCCAAGCATTTTAAATTCAAAGAAAGTTATTACAAATCCTACAACATAAACTAATATATTTGTAAGTAGTGTATAAATTATTCCTAAAATTTTTCCACCAAAATATACTTTAGGTTTTACATTTGAAAACATAAACTCAAGCATTTTTGTTCCCTTTTCTTTTGCAACATCTATCATCATTATTTGTGAATAAATAATTACAATAAAATAGAAAATCAAAGTAAATCCTAACAAAAATCCTGCAAGAACATCGTTTATTTGATTTTTAGCACTATTTATAAAATCAATTGACGGCATTGTTGTAACTTCTTCAATTTCTCTTGTAGTTAAATTTGCACTTTTAAAATTAAGTTGTTGCTGAATAGAATCAATTTTTGCTTTAAATTGTAAAAATTCTGGATTTGTGTCACTTTCACCGTGATATTTTACTTTAAGATGATTATTTTTATTTTCAATTTCTGCAAAAGACTGAATATCTCCATTCTTAATTTTTCTTTTGGCTTCTTTTTCACTCATCAACTTATATTTTGTATTTTCATCCGAAGGAATCATATCAAAAATTTCTTTTTGTGCAATAATTCCAACATCTGTTGAAGTGTATTCTTTATTTGCCATAAAATAAAGAACAATTCCCATTATTATTCCAAGAATTATTGGAAGCAGTGCCATTATCCAGAAAGAAACTGACTTTATCTGTTCTTTCCATGTTTCTTTTGCAACTGTATTTAATCTATTCATTTTCTGACACCTCATAGCTAAATATTTCGTTTAATGAAGGAGGTTGTTGACTGAAAAGAGGCATATAACCTATTTCTCTTGTCAAATTCATAAAAATAACTTTTCCATATTCTTCATTTGAGATCATTATTTTCCAGTAATTTCCTTTTCTTTCAATACTTATAACATCTGGGTCATCACTTAAATATGAAATATCATGGTCAGTTTCAACTTCAATTAAATTTCTTTCATAAAGGCTTTTTATCTCTTCAGAAGATCCATAAAGAATTCTTTTTCCATCTTTAAGCATTATAAGCCTGTCACACATTTCTTCAATATTTTCCATATTGTGTGATGAAAAAATGAAAGTTGTACCCTTTTTATTTATCTGCTTTATAATCTTAGTTAATAGTTCAACATTATAAGGGTCAAGACCTGAAAAAGGTTCATCTAAAATAACATATTCTGGTTCATAAATTAAACTTGCTATAAGCTGAACTTTTTGTTGATTTCCTTTTGAAAGAGTGCTTATTTTATCGTTTAAATTTCCTACAACTTGAAAAAGATTTAGCCACTCTTTTATAACATCATCTGTAATTTTTTTCTTTTTATTTAGCTTTGCTATATATTTTATCTGCTGTTTTATAGTTTTTTTCGGCGATAGTGATCTTTCTTCTGGAAGAAAACCAATTTTTGTTAAATCTATTTTTTTTATTGGTGTATTGTCAATTGTTATTTCCCCGTCATATTTGTAGAAATCCATAATAGATCTAAAAAGTGTGCTCTTCCCTGCACCATTTTGACCAATTACTCCAAAAATTTCTCCATTTTCAACATTAAATGAAACATCATCTAACGCTTTCTTCTCACCGAAAGATTTTGAAACTTTTTTAATTTCAAGCATAAGTACCTCTCTTTTAATTAAACTATACAACTTTAAAATTTTTTAATCAAAAAATTATATTTAACAAACCCAAAAAAATTTTAAAGTTGTAAAAATCTATTCATTTTTTATATAGAATTTATATTTTTTTACATAAAAAATGGTCAAAATGAACTTTGACCATTTATATTTTTAAATTCCAATATCTTCTGTAAGGTATGGTGTTCCATCAGCTTTAGGCGCCTTTGATTTTCCTCCAAAGAAAATCAAAATTAAAAGTGTTGCTATATAAGGAATCATCGATACAAATTCTCCAGGAATTTCAAGTGATGTTCCCCCAATAAATATTGCAAGTGCTTTTGCAAGTCCAAAGAAAAGCGAACCTAATAATACTCCATGCGGAGTCCATCTTCCAAAAATAACAGTTACCATTGCAATAAATCCCTGACCGGCTATTAAGGTTGGTGAAAATGAATTTACTACTGCTATTGAAAGACTTGCTCCTCCAAGCCCTGCCATAAATCCTGAAAATAAAACTGCAGAATATCTTATTTTTATAACTGAAATATTTAAAGTTTCACATGCTTTTGGATGTTCGCCTACTGCTGTAAGCCTTAGACCCCATTTGGTTTTATATAAAAATACATAAATTAAAATTACAAACAAAATGGCAATGTAAACTGTCACATATTGTGCAAATATATTTTGAAGAAATGGATGTCCATTTAAAAGGCTTTTAAATAAAATAGGCATTTTACCATCTTGTGGTATTGATTTTGTTTGCGTTGCACCACTGAAAAATATTCTTGCAAGAAAAAGTGAAACTCCAGGTGCAAGATAATTTATTGCAATACCAGAAATTGTCTGATCTCCTGCAAAAGTAACTGAAATTAATGCATGTATGAATGCAAAAACCATTCCAGAAAGTCCTCCACATATAAATCCAAGCCATGGATTTTTAGTATAAAAACCTACTGTTGCACCAATTAATGCTCCTATTGTCATCATTCCTTCAAGACCAATATTTACAACTCCGCTTCTTTCTGAAATCATTCCTCCAAGACCGGCATAAAGAATTGGAGTTGCATTTATAAACATGTTTCCAATTATTAGACCTATTAATGCCAAATTAAACATTTTTTATACTCCTTTTCTTTGCAATTTTTGCCTTTATTATTTTAAATACATACGGAATTGCAGTAAAAAGTACTATTGTTCCAATAATTATTTGTATAAGTTCACTTGGAGCTCCTGTAACTCTTTGTACATTTCCAGATGTATAATTTAGTCCACCAAAGAAAAGTGCAGAAACTATACAGCCAATTGGGTTATTATATGCTAATAGTGAAACTGCCATTCCGTTAAAGCCAAAATTTTGCATTGCTGAAAGTGATGTCAGAGAATATGAATATCCTAGAAGCTGACATGCACCACCTAATGCTGCAAGAATTCCTGAAATTGCCATTGCTTGTGTTAATTTTGCATTCACATTAATTCCTGCATATTCAGATGCATATGGGTTATATCCTACAGATTTTAATTTATAACCCAAAGTTGTTTTCTTAAGAATAAACCAAATTACAATAGATGATATAATTGCTAGAATTATTCCAAAATGAACAGGAGCTGCAAAAAAATTCATAAAAAATGGCGACATATTTTTAACTCCGTCTTTAAAAAATGTTATTTTCCCGCTTTCTAGAATATCAAAAGTTCCCATAGAATTTGGTTTTTTAAATGCTTTCATATTTACAATAAAATTATTCATATAAAATGCAATCCAGTTTAACATTATTGTAGAGATAACTTCGCTCATACCAAATTTTGCCTTTATAAATCCTGAAATTCCTCCGTATATAGCACCTGCTATGACGGCTGAAATAAGTATTAAAGGTATGTGAATTATAGGAGGAAGATCTACTAAAAATCCAACTAAAAATGCAACTATTGTTCCTACAATATACTGTCCTTCTGCACCAATATTAAAAAGGCCTGTTTTTAAAGCAAATGCAAATGAAAGTCCTGTAAAAATAAGAGGTGTTGCATTTACAATTGTCCATGCTATATTTTTGGGCTTTTGAAAAATTCCTGTTATTAAAAGTGAATATGTTTCAACGGGATTGTATCCTGATATCAAAAGTACAATTGAACCTACCAAAAGACCAATAACAATTGCAAAAATCATGAAAAGTACTTTTGAATTTATTTTAAATTTTTTTTCACTTGACATCTTTACCACCTGCCATTAATCTTCCCAACTGATTTGTATCTACATCTTTACCGTCTCTTTCTCCTGAAATTTTTCCTTCATAAATTACTGCAATTCTATCCGATAAATCAAGTATTTCATCAAGTTCAAAAGATATAAGTAAAACTGCTTTGTTATTGTCTCTTTGTTTTATTAGCTGTTTATGTATAAACTCTATAGCTCCAACATCAAGCCCTCTTGTAGGTTGTGCTGCTATAAGTAAATCGGGGTCAAGAGATATTTCTCTTGCAATTATAACTTTCTGTTGATTTCCTCCAGACATATTTTCTGCTAAAACAGAAGGACTATTTGGCCTAATATCAAATTCTTCAATCAGTTTATTAGCATTTTTTTTAATATTTTTTTGTTTTAAAATTTTATTTTTGGAAAATGGTTCTTTATCTATACTTTCCAAAACCATGTTGTCTTTAACATCAAACTCAAGAACAAGGCCTCTTTTTTGTCTATCTTCAGGAATTGAGCTTAATCCTTGGTCAATTATTTTTCTTGGTGGTAAATTTGTAATATCTTTACCATTTAAATAAATTTTTCCACTTTCAACTTTTCTAAGGCCACTTAAAGCTTCAATAAGTTGTGACTGACCATTCCCATCAACTCCAGCAAGTCCTAAAATTTCTCCCTGTCTAATTGTTAGATTAAGTCCATTTACAGCCATTAATCCTCTTGAATCTTTTACATGAAGATCTTCTATTCTTAAAACTTCTTTTCCAACTTCTTTTTCTTTTTTATTTACTGTAAAACTTACATTTCTTCCGACCATTTTATCTGCAAGTGTATTTTCGTCAATATCTTTTACTCTTACTTTATCTATAAATTTCCCACGTCTAATTATTGTGCAGTTATCTGCCATTGATTTTATTTCACTTAATTTATGAGTTATTATTATAATAGATTTTCCTAAGGTTGTAAGTTTTTTTACAATTTTTACAAATTCTTCTATCTCTTGCGGTGTCATTACAGCTGTTGGTTCATCAAAAATTATTACTTCAGCCCCCCTATAAAGTGCTTTTAAATTTTCAACTCTCTGTTGCATTCCAACGGTAATATCTTCTATTTTTGCATCTGGATCTATATTAAAGCCGTAAGTCTTAGATAATTCAAGTATATCTTTTCTTGCTTTTTTATAGTCTAAAAAACCTTTTTTTGTTATTTCTTCGCCTAACATTATATTTTCAACTACTGTAAAAGGCTCTACAAGCATAAAATGTTGATGCACCATTCCTATTCCAGAATTTATTGCAATATTAGTTGTCATTGCATTTCTTGTTGTTCCATTTACTGTAATAGTTCCGCTTGTCGGAGGAAAAAGACCATATAAAATATTCATAAGGGTCGTTTTTCCAGCACCGTTTTCTCCAAGCAAAGCATGAACTTCACATTTATGAAGGTCAAAGTTTACATTTGACAATACTTCATTATCTCCAAATTTTTTCGTTATATTTTTTAATGAAATAATTGGAGGTTCATTTAGATATTTATCCATAATTGCCTCTCATATAAAAAATAGGCTTTGGAAAAAATCCAAAGCCATAAAATAAATTATTTATCGTAACCCATAGAAGTAAATTCATCTTCATTTTGAGGAACTTCTATAGTACCGTCAATTATTTCACTTCTAATTTTTTCAACATTTTCTTTTATTTCATCAGATACAAGGTCATTTTTTGCATATGCAATTGTACAAGCATCTCCATCTTTAAGTCCGAAAGAAACTGTCTTTCCGCCTTCAAATTTTCCATCTGCCAAATCTTTTGCAACCTGTGCTACGGCAATATTTACACCTTTTACAGTTGAAACTAACATATTATCAGGTGCTTCTTCAGATTGGTCACGGTCAACTCCAATTACATATTTATCATTTTCTATTGCAGAACTTATTACTCCTTCTCCAGTACCACCTGCTGCATGGAAAACTATATCTGCACCTTTTTGATACATTTGATTTGCAATTGATTTACCTTTTTCTGCATCAGCATAGCTATCTGCGTATTGAACTTGAACTTCTATATCTTCTTTCTTTTCTCTTGCTGCTTGTTTTACACCAGCTCTAAATCCAAATTCAAATCTGTCAATTACATCTGATTTCATTCCGCCTACAAATCCTACATTATTTGTTTTTGTAGTCATTCCAGCAATATAACCTACAAGAAAAGAGTTTTCATTATCTGCAAAAGTAATTCCAAGTAAGTTTTTTGTATTATCAAGGTTTGCATTATCTACAATTGCAAAATTCACATCAGGATTTGCTTTTGCTGCCTTGTCTGTGTCATCATATAAAGCATATCCTATTGTATAAACAATATCAGGATCTTCATTTAATGCTGTATCAATATTTGGAGCATAATCTGCTTCTGAATGACTTTCAATAAAATTAAACTTTATTTTACCTTCATCTTTTAATTTTGTAAGTCCTTCATATGCTGATTGGTTAAATGATTTATCATTTACTCCACCTTGATCTGTAATCATAACTGTATTTACAACATTTTCAACTGTTGATTGATTATCAGCTGTAACATTTGAACTTTGAGATCCTTCAGGTGCTTTTGAACCTGATTGACAAGCTGCAAAAATAGCAGTTGAAAGAACAAGTGATGTAGTTAACAATAATTTTTTAAATTGCATTTTTTCCCCCTTAATTATGTAACAAGACACATCTTGTAAATATAATTTTATATTACTTATCGCCAATTGTAAAGATTAAATTTAAAGTTTTTTAATAAATTATTAAATTATTTATTTTACAAAAGTTCATAATAATTTATTACAGGTTCTTCATAAGGATGTTTTTCTCTTATTATTTCATCACATATTCTTTTATGTTCAATTTTAATTTTAAATTCAAGTTTTATTTCACTTACATTTTCTTTTTTACCGACTTCTCCTTCATATGGATTTGACCCATCTAAAGCCCTGAAATGACCCATTACTTCACTTGTGGTATATACAAAATCATAATTTCCTATTTTAATAATATTCTTTTCATTTAATGCATTTATCAATTCTTCTACATTTTCTTTAGGTATAAATGTTTCAACTTTTATAAATTTCATAATATCCTCCCTTTCAAAATAAACAAATCCCTTATAAAGTGAGAACTGTTTATCAAATTTATCAAAATTAATTACATATTTTTTTCCCCAACTTGATACATTTATAATGTGATAATCTTCACTTTTATAAATTTTTGTTATTACTACTGCATGATTTTTAAGTATATCAATTTCTTTTGACTGCCAATTAAAAAGTATTACGGGTATATCTTTATTTAAAGCATATTCTATAAACTCAATTTTTTCTTCTAAAGTTGTTTTTTTAAAAATTGTATCATATAAAAAATGACTTTTTAATTTATATCCTTTTTTTCTAAGCGTATTAACCCTTAAATCTAAAATTTTTGCCGTGGGAATTCCATTAATCCACGGCTTTAAAATTTTATAAAATTTATATTGAAAACTGTTATATTCTTCAAAACTAAATTTTTCTCCCCGTCTATAAGTGTAAAGAAATGAATTTGTAAATGCTGTTACAACACATGATCTATTTGCCATAAATTTGCTTACTCCAAATTTTTCCAAATCTTTCTGTCTTCCACCATATGTGTATTTTCCATTTATTTTTACTGGTACAAATTCATTTTTTAAATTATTCTTTAGCTGTTTCATTAATTTTGTTCTCTTTATTTTTTTCTTCTATATTTATGTTTTTCTGTTTTAACATATAATTTGTAAATTCTCCAAGCAAAACATATATTACTGAAGTTAAAGGTACAAATGTCATCATTCCTATTATTCCAAATAGAGAACCTCCTAGGCTTATTGCCACAAGAGTCCACATTGCAGGAAGACCTACTTTATTTCCTACAATAAAAGGATAAATTATATTCCCCTGTATTTGTTGAAGAAGTAAAAGCATAACTATAAAAATAAATGCTTTAAAAGGACTTTCTATTAAAATAAATAGTGCTGATATTACGGTGCCGACAATTGGTCCAAAAATTGGAATTAAATCTGAAAAACCAACAATTACTGAAATCATTCCTGCATATGGGATTTTAAAAATAAGCATTGAAACAAAACACAAAATACCTAAAATTATAGCATCTGTTACCTGACCTACAATATAATTTGAAAATACTTCATAATTTAATTTTGAAATATGCATTAAATAGTCTGCAGTAGTTTCTTTAAAAATTGAATAAAGCATTCTTTCTGTTTGAATTTTAAGTTTTTTTCTATTAATTAAAACATATATCGAAAAAACAAACCCCAGAAAAAAAGCTGTAAGAGAGCCCATAACAGATGAAAATATTCCGCCTGCTCCTTTGAAAATTCCTGAATCTTTAATTAATCCAAAACTTTTACTTACTATATCATTCATAGAAAGATCTGAAAAAGATTTTTGAATTCTTTTAGCAAAATCTGTCATAAAAGGGTATTTGTTAAATTCTTTAGAAATAAGTTTTGAAAACTCAGGAATTTTAGATATCAACTGCGATATCGATTTAATAAGTTGTGGTATTAATATATAAAGTAGTATGACAACAGTAATTAGCAAAATAAGATATGAAATAATCATAGAAATAATGTCAATTACTTTTGTATACTTTTTATTTTTTATAAATTTTTTAAAAATTTTATCTCTTATAAAACTCATAGGTAAATTACATATAAAAGCTATAACAAGTCCCATTATAAATGGAGAAATTATTCCAATTAAAAAAATAAATTTTTCAAAAACAAAATTTAAATTTAAAAGCACGAAAAATAAAATAGTCGTTATTAAACATATATATAGAATTTTTTTATATTTTTTATCAAGTTCAAACATATTATTTCTTTTCTAGTTTTAATCCTTTCTTATCAATATTTTCTTTAGTGTCAATTGCCAAAAGTTTATAAACTATATTAAATATCGGAACAAAAAGCATTATTCCTATAATTCCAAAAAGTCCTCCTCCTAAGGTGACTGCGAGTAATGTCCATATAGCAGGAAGTCCCATACTTTTTCCTGCAATTTTAGGAAAAATAAAATTTCCATCCAGTTGCTGAATTATTAAAATTAAAATTAAAAATATTAGACTTTTTATAGGAGAAACTATTAAAATCATTATTATGCCAAATCCTGCACCAATAAAAGGTCCAACCATTGGTATTACATTTGTAACTCCAACAGCAAGTGCTACAATCGATGAGTACGGAATTGCAAAAATTATAAGTGAAATATATGTTATAAGTCCTATAATAACTGCATCAATAAATCTTCCGCTTATAAATGCTTTAAATGAATCATTTGAAATTTTTAATACAAAGAATATCTTATCTGCAACTTCTTCTTTTATATATGAATATATAACTCTTTTTATTTGATATAAAAGCTGTTCTTTCGATGCAAGTGCATAAATTGAAAAAACCAAAGCTAATATTATATTTACAGTTTTTGAGAAAATTGAACTTATTGTTCCAAGTATTTGATTAATTCCATTTGAAGAACCTATTTTGAAAAAATCAGCTAAAAACATAAGTATGTCTGAATAATTAAATTTTTTTGTCAAATCTTCAAGTTTTAAGCCAAAGTCACGTGTAAATTCAAACTCTTTTAATTTATTTGTAATAAGGTCTATTGCAACGGGTATTCTAAAACCCATATTTGCAATGGATCTCATAAGTTGTGGAATAATAAAAATCAAAATTATTGAAATTATTAATATTACAAGAATATAAGATGTTATTAAAGAAAATGCCCTTCTAAGGTTTCTATTTTGAATTTTTTCTGCAAAATGTTTTTTTTCAAGCCATCTCATTGGTATATTTACAACATATGAAATCATTAGCCCTGAAATAAAAGGGCTTAGCATCGCAAATATCAAAAGAAATGTCTTCCACAAATATCCAATGTTTGCAAAAACAAAATATATTAGCAAAGCAAAAGATGCAATTTTTATATACATTATTTCTTTTTCTTTTAAATCTTTATTCATATTTACCTCTTTTTTGTTATTATATCATAAAAATATAATTTTATGAATTTAAGGTATTTAAAAAAAATATTTTTTAAATACAATTAAAATAGAATACTATTGGAGGTTTTATGAAAAGAGCTTATATTGTAGCAGCTGGAGATTTTGATAATAAAAATATACATCCAAAAAAAAATGATATTGTAATTGCAGCAGATGCTGGTTTTTATTATTTAAAGAAAATTGGAATAACACCTGATTATGTCATTGGAGATTTTGATTCAGGAGATGAACCTGATTTTAATAATAAAATAAAATTAAAAAGAGAAAAAGATAGAACAGATACATATGAGGCAATGAAACTTGCAGAAGAAAAGCATGCTAATGAAATTTTTATTTATGCAGCACTTGGAGGAAGAGTCTCTCATTCAATTGCAAACATAATATCACTTGTAGAATTTACTTTAAAAGGAATAAAAACAAAAATAATTTCAAATGATAAAATAATTTTTGCAATTAACAAAAATATAAAAATCGAAAATCCCCAAAAAGGTTACTATTCAATATTTTCATTTACAGATAAATGTGAAGGGATAACTTTAAAAGGATTTAAGTATGAACTTGAAAACTTCACTCTTAAAAATACAGATGCTCTAGGTGTAAGTAATGAAATTAATGAAAATAAAAATTATATAGAAATAAATTTAAAAAGTGGTGTTCTTTTAGTTGTTTATGAGAAGAAATGAAATTTAAATAAAAATATTTAGAAATACTTAGAAAAGCCTAATTTATAAATTAGGCTTTTTTAGTTTTTAATCCTGAGGGAGTGTTACATCCCCTTTTTTTATTAGACCTTTTTTATACATAATTTCATAAATTACTATAGAAATAATTGCTGGTAAAATAATGTAATCTAAAATTATCCCACCATAAATTACAAAAGGTGAATAGCTTTTTGACATTGTTGAAACTGTATTAATGAGCCCTACAAGACCACAAGTTCCCATTCCAGCTCCCATAGGGTCATTTTCCATATGAAAAATAACTGTTGCAATAGGACCTGTGACAATTGATGCTAATGTAGGCGGGATCCATATTTTCCAATTTTTTACAATATTTGGAACCTGAAGCATGCTTGTACCTAAACCTTGTGCAAGAAGTCCATTTATACCATTTTCCTTATAGCTCATAAATGCAAAGCCTATCATTTGAGCACAACATCCTGCCGTTGCAGCTCCTGCGGCAATTCCTGAAAGACCAAGCATAATACAAAGAGCAGCAGATGAAATTGGAAGTGTAAGTACTATTCCAACAACTGCAGATACTATTATACCCATCATAAAAGGCTTTAGTTCTGTTGCAACCATAATAATATTACCTAGACCATTCATAAGTGCTCCTAGTGGAGGTCCTGCAAAAGAAGCTATTAAAGAACCAATAATAATTGTAACCGCTGGTGTTAAAATAATATCAAAAGGTGTTTCTTTAGAAACAAGTTTTCCTATTTCAACTCCTATTAAAACTGCAATAAGAGTTCCTACTGGACCTCCAAGTTTATTTCCTATGTATCCTGGAATAATACTTGAAAAAAGTACAAGACTTGGTGCATTAAGTGATGATGCTATTGCAACTGCCATTGCAGGCCCTGTCATCTCGCTTGCAATAGGTGCAACTGTTTCTGTTAAATAAGGTATGTTCAATTTAAGTCCAATTGTTTTAAGAATTGTACCAATTAAAAGAGATGCAAAAAGACCCATTGCCATTGAACCTAATACCTTTATTCCGTAAACATTTACGGAAATTTCAACATTCTTTTTTGACAAAAACTTTTTGATTTTTTCCATTTTGTATCCTTTCTTTAATGAAATTGATACAAATTCAGAACAGACGTTTTATTACGCTTTTCCATGTTTTTTAAACCCTTTGGGTAATCCTTTTATTTTTAAGGAAATCGGCGGAAAGTCTTTTTACTTCCCGTCTAAATATGCATCTTGACATTTTTCTTTCCGAGTTATTTTATCTTAAAAAAATTTTTTTTCAATATAAAATCTATTTTCTTAAATTTTTTATAATTGAACTTATTCTACTAAAGTTAATATTTTCTTTCGAAGAAAGCAAATCAAAAATAAGCATTTCACATGTAATTATATCACAGCCCATATCCCTCATTTCACCAACTGCAACCTGCTTATTTCTTAAATTTTCATAAAAAATGGCATCATTTAATATAAAACAATTATATCCTGAAAGTATTATTTCTCTTGCTGTTTGAAAAATACTGCTATGAGCATATCCAAGGGAAAGAATTACATTTTTGATATTATTATTAAATAAATAATCTTTTAACTCTTCTGTAAAAAAATTTATTGTTTTTCTTTTTAAAATTTTATCAAATGAATAATCTTTATAATCTTTAAAATTACTATCGTTTTTTTTATCTTCAAATTCAAAAAGTATTTTTTTTAAATTAAAAATTTCAGAACTTTCTAAAACTGATTCAATATTTCTATTAATTTTTTCGTTTGTTGTACTTTTTTTTAATAAATCAACAATAAGAAGTGTATTGTCTTTTTTTATATTCATATAACTCCTTTATGAAAAAAGAGCCGTCATTCGACGACTCCATAGTTTTTAGATAAAATAAATTTCATTCTAAATATACCTTAACTAATCTATTTTTCAAGAAAAAGTAATTTTAAAATAAAATTTTCTTTAAATGTAATACTTAAACAAAAATAGGTTAAAATATGAAGTATAATGAAAGTAAAAGTTTTTTATCGGAGGTACACATGAAAATTGAATATAAAGATGAATCATCTTTCAGTGATCCTTTAAATATAAAAGTTAAAAATTTAAATCCTAATCAAACAATTTTTGCTACTTTAAAAACAAAAATAAATTCTAATATTTATCAATCATCTGTAAAATTAAATGCAAATGAAAATGGAGAAGTCAACCTTGATAAATCAGATGCTTATGATGGAATATATTCTGGAAAACTTGAAGGAGGACTTTTACTTACTTTATCAAATTTTACAAATGAAATATATAATTTTGAAAATTTAAATGAAAAAGCAAAATTTATTTTACATATAGAAACAAAAGAACATTTTAACGAAACAAAAAAAAGTTTTAAAATAACAGATCCACTTCATGACCTAAATGAAGATGATAATTTCAAAAATGAAGATGAAAACCAAAAAATTGTTTTTTATAAATCATTTAGTTATAATCTAAACTACAAAAGAGTTGATGAAAATATGGCTCACATGGACATACTTTATAAAAATGAAAATGACCCAATTGTTCTTATTTTTTCATCAAGTTCAAAGAAAAAGAATTTTCATATAGCAAGTTTTTTTGCAAACAATGGCTTTGTAGCTGTAAATTGTGAATATTTTGCAAATGAAAATTTACCTGAAGCATGTTTTTCAATACCAGTTGAAATTTTTAAAGATATAAAATACTCTTTACAAAACATTTTTAATTTTAAAAAAGTAAATATATTTGGAATAGCTGAAGGTGCAGGGCTTGGTGCATTAATTGCAAAAGAATATTTTAAAGATATTAATAAACTTGTTTTCATGTCACCAAATTTTTATATTTTTCAAGGACTTACACCACAAAGAAAACCAAGATCTTTTTATCAAAAAAATGGAAAAGATATGGATTTTGTAAAACTAAAATTTAATCTTTTTGACCAAATTAAAATTTCAAAGCAAGTATTTTCAAAAAATCCTGTTTCTCTTCTTGATATATATGAAAAAAGCATAAAAAGTGCAAAAAATTTAGAAAAAAAAGTTCTTCCTTACGATAAATTAAGTCAAGATATACTTCTTTTTGGAGGAGAAGATGATAAAATGAATGATACAAAAAATTATTGTGAAAAAATAAAAAAATTAAGAAATGAAAAAAATCTTAAAACAGAAATTTTTCTATATGAAGATGTGGGACACTATATAAATGCACCTTTTTATCCACAATATCAAAGAAATGGTAAAACAACATTTTTTGGCGGAAATATAGAAAAAAATGCAAAAGCAAGTGTTGATATATATAAAAAAATAAAGGAGTTTTTTAATGAAACAACTAAATGAAGAAATTTTTAATGAATTTGAAAAAGAATATGATAGTGATGAGAAAAATAGATTAATTGCAAATGCAATTTCTAATGTTGGAGTGTTTGATGCATCATATAACCAAAATGTTGCAAATACCCATTCATTTATTTTTTCCAATGAAGTAAAAACATCAGAAATTACAAATCAGAAAAAAACAGGAAGATGTTGGCTTTTTGCAGGTTTAAATATGTTAAGAATAAAAATAGAAAAAGATCTTAATATGGAAAATTTTGAATTTTCGCAAAACTATTTATATTTTTATGATAACATGGAACAAGCAAATAACTTTATTGAAAAAATAATTGAAACAAAAGATAAACCTATTACAGATAGAAATGTTGAAAGAGTTTTCTATAACTTTATTCCTGAAGATGGTGGCTATTTTGAATATTTTAAAGGGTTAATTGAAAAATATGGAATAGTTCCAAAAAGTGTAATGTCTGAGACTTTTTCATCTGAAGCTTCTTATGAAATGTTTTTTGAAACCTCAAGGCTACTTTCAAAAGCAGCAATGGATATAAGAAAAGCTAAAAATGAAGAAGAAATTAATAAAATAAAAAAAGATGCTCTTTCAAAATCATATAACATTTTTGTAAAGTGTCTTGGGAAACCAGTTAAAAATTTTGACTTTATATACTATGATAAAGATGGTAAATATCATGAAGATTTAAATTTAAATCCAAAAGAATTTTATAAAAAATATTTGGGAGATTACCTAAAAGATAAAATAAGAGTTACAAATGACCCGAGAAACGAATATAATAGAATTTATGTTCAAGAAGATGCAAACCATTTATATGAAGCATTACCTTTTGAAGTTTTAAATATATCAATGGATGATATGTCAAATTTGATAGAAAAAACAATACTCGATGAAAAAAGCGTATGGTTTGCATGTGATGTAGGCCAATTTATGGACAGAAAGAGCGGAATACTTGATATAGATTTATATAATTTTGATGAAACACTTGTAAAAACAGAAAATTTTACAAAAGCAGAAATGATAGATTCAAGATTTTCACTTGCTACACACGCAATGAATATAACAGGATTTCTAAAAAAGAATGACAAAATAGAAAAGTGGAAAGTTGAAAACTCTTGGGGAGATGAAAATGGAAAAAACGGATATTTCTCAATGACAGACGATTGGTTTAGAAAATTTACTTACGAAGCAATAATCGATAAGGAATATCTTTCAGAAGAAAATTTAAAAGCTTATAAAAAAGAAAAAATAAAATACAATATATTTGATCCATTGTATTTAAGTATGTTAAAAACAAAATGATTAAATTACGCTAAAAAACTCTAAAGAAAAATAACTTTAGAGTTTTTTAAGTGTAAACTAAACATTAATTATAAATCATATAAAAAAGTCCACATAAAGTGGACTTTATTTGGTGGGCCTCCAGGGACTCGAACCCTGGACCTACCGGTTATGAGCCGGGCGCTCTAACCAACTGAGCTAGAGGCCCAAATGGTGGACCTGAGTAGACTCGAACTACCGACCTCACGCTTATCAGGCGTGCGCTCTAACCTGCTGAGCTACAGGTCCAAATTTTATGGCAGGGGTAGCAGGATTTGAACCCGCGGCATTCGGTTTTGGAGACCGACGTTCTCCCACTGAACTATACCCCTATGTAGAAACAAACAAATGGTGCCCAGAGTCGGAATCGAACCAACGACACAAGGATTTTCAGTCCTTTGCTCTACCGACTGAGCTATCTGGGCAAAATAAAAAACCTACATAGTGGCGGAGAAGGAGGGATTCGAACCCTCGCACCGTGCAATACGACCTACTCCCTTAGCAGGGGAGCCTCTTGAGCCTCTTGAGTACTTCTCCAAATAATGGCGGAGGGGAAGGGATTCGAACCCTTGTGTGCCGTAAGACACTAACGGTTTTCAAGACCGCCCCGTTATGACCGCTTCGGTACCTCTCCAAAAAAGACATTCCCCTACTATTAATGGTGACCCATCGGGGATTCGAACCCCGGACACCTTGATTAAAAGTCAAGTGCTCTACCGACTGAGCTAATGGATCATATAAATTGGCTGGGGTAATAGGACTCGAACCGATGCATCCCGGTGCCAGAAACCGGTGCCTTACCGACTTGGCTATACCCCAAAGATTGCATTTAGTTAAAATTGGCTGGGGTAGCAGGACTCGAACCTACGCATACCAGAGTCAAAGTCTGGTGCCTTACCGACTTGGCTATACCCCAACGTAGTAAAAAAGTAACCGTAATACCCCTAAAACTGGTGCATCCGGGAGGACTCGAACCTCCGACACACGGATTAGAAGTCCGTTGCTCTATCCAGCTGAGCTACGGGTGCATGATTAATTGGAGCGGGTGAAGGGGATCGAACCCTCGCAACCAGCTTGGAAGGCTGGGGCTCTACCACTGAGCTACACCCGCAAAATAAATTTGGTGGAGGAGAGCGGATTCGAACCACTGAAAGCAAAGCTAACGGATTTACAGTCCGTCCCATTTGGCCAACTCTGGAACTCCTCCAAATTTTTCTTATGTATTTATTTTTACTTTTTTTAATTCATGGAGCTGATGATAGGACTTGAACCCACAACCTACTGATTACAAATCAGTTGCTCTACCGATTGAGCTACATCAGCATCTTGGCGACTCGAAAGGGACTCGAACCCTTGACCTCCAGCGTGACAGGCTGGC
>JALEKO010000006.1 GCA_022769085.1 Peptoniphilaceae bacterium | reverse complement strand
AACATGGTAAATCTAGTAGTATATAATCAAAAGTATTTTCAAAATTCTTAATATAAGTAGAAGCATCATAATTTGTCAATGTTATATTTTCTAACTTCAATCTTTTTATATTTTGATTAATTAATTCTAATTTTTTTTCTATTATATCATTTGCTATTATACTTGAATTATTATTTGTATATTCTGCAATATATGATGTTTTACTTCCAGGGGCTGCACAAAGATCTAAAATTACAGAATTTTCCTTAGGATTTAAAATCTCAACAACTTTTGCACTAGGCTCACTTTGCACACTAAAATAGCCTTCTTTAAATAATGATGTTTCTAAAATATTATTAGGATTTTTAATTATAATACAATTATCTGAAATTTTAGATTCAAATAATTTGAAATTTAATTTTTCTAGCTCATAGATTAAATTTTCTTTTGTAATTTTAAGTCTATTAACTCTTATAGAAAATCTTTGAATGCCATTGTTAAGTTCTGTAAACCTACTTAAAAACGATAAATCATAATATAAATTTAAATATTTAATCATCCATATTGGGTGTGAATTTTTTATTGAAATATAGTCTATTCCGCTCTCTTTAATATCTTTTATTTCTTTTTCTTTTCTTATAGCATTTCTAAGTATTGCATTAACAAATCCAGCAGATTTTTTATTTAAAAGTTTTGTAAAATTCACAATATTATTTACAATTGCATAATCTTTTTTTCTAAGAAAAAAAAGATTATATAAACCTATCTCAAGTATTACAAGTACATTTCTTTCTAATTTGTTTATTTTTTTAGATGATAATTTTTGAATCATATAATCCAAATAAATTTTATTTTCTAAAACACCATAAACAACTTTTAATATATATGAGTAGTTTAATTTATTGTTTCTATATGAATTTAATAAAATGCTTGACTTAAAATTATTGTATACAACTTTTTTAATTATATCTAAACAAGCCTTATTTTCATCCATTATTTAATATAATTCCTTCTTCAAATTTATTTCCCATCAAAAAATCTTTTACTGGCATCATTTTTTTCCCTGGAGCTTGAATTTTATTTAAAACTATTGCTCCATCGGAACATTCAATTTTGATATAACCTTCTTTAGTATTTACTTCTTTAACAAATCCAGGAATTGAAGAATAATATCTTTCATAATTTATAGTTTCTGTTTTAAGATAAATGTCTTTATACTCAAAAAAAGCTTTTGGATAATCTATAAGTGCTCTACATAAATCAAAAATTTGTTTTCCAGTCATATTCCAATTAATTTTTCCATGATTTTTATTTATTTTTTCAGTTATTATTACATCATTTTCATTTTGAGAAATTCTATTATTAAATAAATTATCAAAGTCTAAAATGGTATCTAAAATAACTTCAGCACCTAATAAAGATAATTTTTTTGATAGTGAATAAAAATCATCGCTTTCTAAAACTTCAGTTTCTTTTTGAAGTAATAAATCCCCAGAATCCATTCCTTTATCTATAAGCATAGAAGTTACAGATGCACGTTTATCTCCGTTTAAAAGCGTATATTGTATTGGAGATGATCCTCTATATTTTGGCAATTTTGAAGGATGTAAATTAATTATTCTATTTCTATATTTATTCAATAACTTTTCTCCTATAAATTGCCCAAAAGCAACAACAATAATAAAATCAATTTTAAATTCATCTAAAGATATTAAAAACTCTTCTGAATTTACTGAATCAGGTGTGAAAACTTTTAATCCTTTTTTAAGTGCATATTTTTTTACTTCTGTAGGTGAAATTTTATTCCTATTTCTTTTTTTGTCTTTTTGAGAAATTACTAAACTAACATTTATTTCATCAGATTTATTAAGCATTTCTAATGTTGGAATAGCAAATTGTGGAGAACCCATAAATGCAGTATTTATCATTTTTTATTGTACCTTACCTCTTGAATATATTTATCAACAAATAAAATTCCATCTAAATGATCTATTTCATGACAAATACATCTTGCCTTTAAATCATAAGCTTCTAAAATTTTTTCATCTCCATTTTCATCCTTATACTTTACTTTTATATGTTTAGGCCTTTTAACAGTTGCATTAAAATCTGGAACAGAAAGGCAACCTTCTACATCAACCTCTTCTCCATCTTTTTCGATTATTTCTGGGTTTATCATTTTATATAATCCATCCCCTACATCAACAACTATAATTCTTTTAAGAATTCCTACCTGCACTGCAGAAATTCCTATTCCTTCATCTTCATACATTGTTTGAGCCATATCATCTAAAAGTTCTCTAACTTTATCATCAATTTTATCTACGCTTCTAGATTTCTTTCTTAAAATATCATCACCTAAAGTTCTTACTTCTCTAATTGCCATTTTTTCTCCTATCTTTATTGTCTAAAATCTATGCAGAAAATTTTACTTACTCCTTTTTCTTCCATAGATACTCCATAAATCATATCTGCCAATTGCATTGTAATTTGTCTATGTGTTATTACTACAAACTGTGTATTTTTAGAAAGTTCTTTTAAATAAGAAATGTATCTTGAAATATTTATTTCATCTAAAGCTGCATCCACCTCATCTAAAATACAAAAAGGAGATGGATTTGTTTCAAAAAATGCAAAAAGAAGAGAAACTGCTGTAAGGGATTTTTCACCACCTGATAATAAATTTATATTTCTATTGGTTTTACCTTTTGGTTTTACTTTTATTTCAATTCCAGAATTTAAAACATCATCATCCACTAATTCAAGCTTTGCTTCTCCTCCTAAAAAAAGTTTTTTAAAAATTCTTCTAAAATTTTTATCAATTATTTCAAAATTTTTTTTAAAATCATTTTTCATCATTAGATCAAGTTTTTTTATCATTTCTATTATTTCATTTTTTGATTTTAATAAATCTTCTCTTTGTTTAGTTAATTCTTCAAATTCAATTTTTGCTTTCTCATATTTTTCTATTGAATCATTCTCGTAAAATCCTATTGAATTTATTTTTTTAAGTAAAATTTCTAAATCATTTTTTTCTACACTGATTTTAAAACTTGAAAATTTACTTTCCAGCTCATCTATACTTTCAAAAGTTTTTTCTATTAAATCATTTTTAATATCACTTAACTTAGTTTTTAAATTTTTATACTCATAATCTTTTTTTACTATCTCTAATTCTTTTAAATGAGCTTCATTCTTAAAATTATCTAAATTTTTAGAAATATCTTTATCTATATTCCTTAAATTATTTATTTTTTCTTTTATGTTTTCTAATTTTTTATTTTGTTCTATCTCTTCTTTTTCAAATTCATCTATAATATCACTATTCTTATTTTGTGAATTTTCATATTTTAATAAATCATCATTAATAGATTCAAGTAGTTTTTTTGTTGTAAATGAATTTTCACTTAAAGTTTTTTTATCAGCTTTTTTTTCATTTAACTTATTTAAAATGATATTTATATCTCTTTCAAAACTATCAACTGTATTTTTGCACACATTTATTTTGTTTTCATTTTCTAAATATTCACTTTTAAGTGAATTTAATTTTATGTTAATACTATTAATTTCTTCAGTTAAATTTGATTGTTCTTTTTTATTTTTTTCTACATCTATATTATCTTTATTAATATAAACTTTTTTATTTATACTATCTGATAATATTTCTAACTTAGCTTTATTTTTGTCAATTTGACTATTTAAATTTTCTAATTCAAAACTATAATTTTTATTAGTAGAATTTAAATTTTCTAATTCTTTTTCAAATTCTACTAATCTATCTTTATTAGATATTAATTCTTCTTCATAAAAATTTATTTTTGAGTTAATATTCTTTAATTCAGAATCTAAATTTAAAAGTAGTCTCTTCTTATCATCAAGATTTTTTTTTCTATTTATAATTTGCGTATTAGGTTTTTTATTTATTTTTCCGCCAGTTATTGAACCCCAAGTTGTAATTACATCTGAAGATAAAGTTATTATTTTATAACCATTTATTTTTTTTGAGAGTTTTATAGCATCATCAATATTTTTTACAACAACAGTATCTCCCAAAAAATGTGAGATTATATTATATATTTTATCATCATACACAATAAGCTCTTCTGCCATAGATATTACTTCAGAAAATTTAGGTTTAATTTTAACCTTAGGTTTTATATTATCTATCGGCAAAAAAGTAATTCTTCCTAAATTATGTTCTTTTATATATTTTACTAATTCTTTTGCATTTACTGTTGTTTCTGTAATTATATTTTGCAAAACTCCATATAATAAAGTTTCAATAACTTGTTCATAACCTTTTTTTACAGTTATCATATCAGCTAAAGTTGAACAATACATATTTTTAATTTCTTTAATTTCAAGAAATTTTTTAACAGAATACGAATATCCATCATTATTTTTACTTAAATTAGCAAATATTCTATATTTTGCTATTTCCTCTTTAAGTTTAAGTTTTAAATTGAACTGTTTTGTAGTTAATTTCTTTAGCTTATTTTCAGTTTCTGTTATATCATCTTTTAAATTTTTTATTTTTAAATTATACTTATTAATAAATATATTTTTATTTTCGATTTTTTCTTT
>JALEKO010000049.1 GCA_022769085.1 Peptoniphilaceae bacterium | reverse complement strand
AAAGAAAATGGATTTTCACTTAAAACTAAAGAGGGAAATGATTATTTAAGTGAGTTTAAAAAACTTATGTCTAAAGAAATAGATGTAATGATACTTGATGAAAGCTATAGATCTATAATAGATGAAAAAAATAAAAAGAGTGATAAAACAAAAATAATTTATGAAACTTCAGTTTCGAAGAATGTTGAATTTCAAGCAAGAAATGTTAAAGAAGGAACAGCGTTTAATATATTTATAAGTGGAATAGATACAAAAGGGCCTGTAACAACCACTGCAAGAAGTGATGTAAATTTACTTATGACTGTAAATCCTAAAAGCCATAAAATTCTTTTAACATCAATTCCAAGAGATACATATACAAGAATTGCTGGAGATGGAAATAATCAATTTGATAAATTAACTCATTCTGGAATATATGGTATAGAATCAACAATTAGAACGGTTGAAAATTTATTAAATACACAGATAAATTATTATGTAAGAGTTAATTTTGACTCATTTGTACATATAATTGATGCAATTGGAGGCGTGAGTGTAGAGAATAACCAGTATTTTATTTCAAGATATAGAGGTTTTGAGTTTGATGAAGGAGAAGTTAATCTTGACGGAGAAAAAGCTTTGGCATTTGTAAGAGAAAGATATTCTTTAGAAAAAGGGGATACATCTAGAAGAGAAAACCAAGAAAAAGTTTTAAAAGCAATGATAAATAAAGCTTTAAGTCCTTCAATATTATCAAATTATTCCAAAATAATGAAAACCATTGAAAATGACATACAAACAAATATGCCATCAGAAAAAATTGTAGAGCTTGTGAATGGACAACTTGAATTTTCAAATTCATGGCAAATAAATAGTGTTACAATAGATGGTGAAGGATATGTAGGACTTTCATCATATGCAATGCCTTATAGCCAACTATATATGTATAAACTTGATGATGATGACCTTAAAATGAAAAGAGATTTAATATATAATACACTTATTGAAAATTAAAAATTAGAATAAGACTATATCAAAATTTTTAATGTATAGTCTTATTTTTTATATAGTATAGTGAATAAAATAGAAATAAGAATTTTTTAAATATCTGCAGGTAAAAAAATGTACAGAAAATTTTTTAAAAATATTATAGATAGAATTATAGCACTTTTTATTTTTATAATTTTAATTCCATTTTCAGTTTGTTTTTGTATTTTTTTAAAATTAAAGAATACAAAAGAACCAATCTTTTTTGTACAGCAAAGGAGCGGAAAAAACAGAAAGCCGTTTAAATGTTATAAATTTAGAACAATGAAGATTGATACACCTAAAAATGTACCAACAAATAAACTTGAAAATCCAGAAAAATACATAACGAAAACAGGAAAATTTTTAAGAAAAACATCTATTGACGAACTTCCTCAAATATTAAATATTATATTAGGAGATATGAGTTTCATAGGGCCAAGGCCTGTAATTTTAAATGAAACAGAACTTTTAGATTTAAGAGATGAATATGGAGCAAATGATGTAAAACCAGGGCTTACAGGATTAGCTCAAATTTCTGGAAGAGATAATCTTAAAATGAAAGAAAAAGCACAACTTGATGGAGAATATGCAAGAAATTTAAGTTTTTTATATGATTTAAAAATAATTTTAAGAACAATTCCATATGTTTTAAAAAAAGAAGGGATAAAAGAAGGAATTTAGTGTGAATAATTTTCGGAGGAGATAATGAAAGTAAAAAAAGCTGTTATACCAGTAGCAGGTCTTGGAACAAGATTTTTACCATTTACAAAAGCTGTTGCAAAAGAGATGCTTCCAATTTTAAATGTTCCAGTTATTCAATATATAGTTGAGGAACTTGCAGAAAGTGGAATAGAAGAAATATTAATGATAACAAATAGAGGAAAAAATGAAATAGAAGATCATTTTGATGAAAATTTTGAATTATTTTATAATTTAAAAAGAGATAAAAAATATGAATTACTTGAAGAAATGAGAAAAATTTCTAATCTTTGTAAAATAACTTTTATAAGACAAAAACAAACAAAAGGTTTGGGACATGCAGTACTTCAGGCAGAAAATTTTGTAAAAAAAGAACCATTTGCACTTCTTTATGGAGATGAACTTGTTTATAGTAAAAATAAACCTGCTATGAAACAAGTGATAGAAAAATTTGAAGAAGTAGGAAAAAGCATAATTGGATGTAAGAAAGTTGAGAAAATAGACATTTCAAAATACGGTTGTGTTGAAGGAAAAGAAGTGGGTAAAAGTTTATATAGAATAATTTCTCTTGAAGAAAAACCTAATGTTGAAAATGCAAAAAGTGATATTGCAATTATGGGAAGGCATGTGCTTATGCCAGAAATTTTCTCATATTTAAAGGATATAAGACCAGGCGTTAATGGAGAAATACAACTTACAGATGCTATGAACGATTTTTCTAGAGATGATGATATGTATGCATATATATTTGAAGGAAAAAGATATGATACTGGAAATTTATATGGATATCTTGAAGCAAGTGTTGAATATGGATTAAGAGATAAAAATGTTGGAAAAAGATTTAGAAATTATTTGAAAAATTTAAATTTAGATGATTTTTAGAAATGTTAAAACTAATTGATAAAGGATAGTTTATGAAAAAAAATATAAGGCTTATTGTTACTTCATCTTTAGCATGTTTGCTTGTAATAGTAACATTCTTTGTTTCTTTTGCAAGTATTTTTAAGGGAGAAGAAAATAATAAAAATAAAGAAACTGAAAAAAAAGATAATCAAATAATACAACAGGGAAATGATGAAATAATAAAAAAACATAACACAAAATACTATTCAGTAACCTCAGAAGAAACTGAGATGAAAGAAAAACCAAATTCTCAAAGTAATACAGTTCACATTTTAAGTTTAAATGATGTTGTCGAATATATAGAACAAGTGAAAGAAGGCTCAAAAATATGGATTTTGGCAAGAATTGGATCATATGAAGGATATATTGAAAAAAAGGATTTAACAGTTGTTGATGATTCGATAGAAAATTTAATAAATACATCTGTTATAGATGTATATTATGGAGATGATATTATAGACGATTCTGATAATTATTTTGCTGAAGATGATTATTATGTAGATGATAATTCAGAATATGTATCTCCAAATAACCAATCAAATAATTATTATACTCCAGAAAAACCTTCAACAAATTCTGATTTACCAAAAGAAAATGATAGTTTTCCTGATGATAGTACACAAAATCCACCTTATGAGGAAAATAATGATACACAAGATAGTCCAGTTGTAAATGTGGATGTCGGAAGTGGTAATTAGAAAATGAAAAAATTACTTCGAGATAAAACTAAAGTTTTAATAAAAGTAATATTTTTTATAACATTGATATTTTTAATATACCAAATTCTAGGAGGCTTGTTTACAGGTATACTTTCATATATTTTAAGAAAAAATATTTTAAATGTTACAAATAATTATTTTTGGCAGATAAATGCAATTGCTCAATTCACAATGATTTTTTTACTTTTAATTTTTTTATATTTTAAAAAGAAAAAAAACAATGGAAATACAATATTATATTATAATAAATTAAATAAAGATGAAATAATTTTTGCAATTTTAGTTATTTTAGCATTTGGATTTTTTTCAAAAATATATTTATTTTTAATTAAGTATTTATCTGAGCATTTTAAATTTATAACATTCGAATTGGAAAAATTTAATTATTTAAATGAGATGATTAGTTTAAAACAGAATTTTTGGATGTTTCTATCTGTTGGTTTTTTTGCTCCGATTTTTGAAGAAATTTTAATTAGGGGATATGGAATAAAAGAATTAAAAAAATATTTTAGTTTTAAAACAACTATATTTATTACATCCCTTCTTTTTGGAATTTCGCACCTTAATTTAGTTCAAGGTATATATGCTTTTTTTGCAGGTATTATTTTAGGTTACTTTTATTTAAAATATAAATCTATAACTCTTGTTATATTTTTACATATGTTAAATAATATTCCTCAAATAATTAGTTTTAGTACAAAATTTGAAATTTTTTATGAAAATCTATATTTTTTAATTTGTATGATTTCATTTTTTTTAAGCATAAAATTTTATAAAAAAATAAAAAAGTAAGACTGATAAAAATTTCTTAATTAAAATTGTAATTTGAATTAAGAAATTTAAAGTCAGTCTTTTTAATTATTATTTATTTTTTAATTCATCGTATTCTGCTTTATCTCTAACAATCATTTCGGCAAGTACATTTGGATTGCCACATCCTGTTGTAACTACAAGGTCATTTGATGCAATATCACCGTAAATATATTTTTTTGCTCCTTCAAAAGTTTTTATATATCTTGCAGGAGTTATTCCTCTTTCATTTATTTTTCTTACAGCATCTTTTGAATGAATCGTAGGATCAAATTTTTCTCTTGCAGCATAAATTTCTGTCACAATGACTTCATCTGCAACATCAAAAGCTTTTGCAAAATCATCAATTAAAGTTTTTGTTCTGCTATAAGTATGAGGTTGCCAAATACAAATAAGTTTACCTTTTGTGTGTTCTCTTAAAGATTCTAAAGTAACTTTAATTTCATTTGGGTGATGACCATAATCTGTCATAATTGTTGCATTTCCAACAGTTCCTAAAACTTCCATTCTTCTATGAAGACCATGATAATTTTTTAAATTTTCTTTTATAGTATCAAGGTCAATTCCATTTTCATATGTTGCAATAATTGATGCCATGGCATTATTTATATTGTGTTTTCCTAAAATTCCCATTTCAAAATGTTCGATTGCCCCATCTCTCATTCTTAAATCGAAATTAGGATAACCAATTTCATTAAATTTTATATTAAATGCACAATAATCGGCATCTTCGTTTTCTTGTGCATAAGTTATAACTTCACCTGGGATTGAATCAATAATCAATTTGTTATTTTCTTCATTTAAATTTAAGATAACTTTTGAATCTTTATCAAGATTTCTCATATATGTTTTGAATGTTTCAACAATATCGTTTAAATCTTTATAATAATCAAGATGATCTTCATCGATATTTAAAACAATTGCTGTTGAAGGATAATAATATCTTATATTTCCTTTATACTCACAAGCTTCTGTAACAAGAAAATCATCTGATCCAAAATGGAAATTTCCTTCAATTTCATCAAGTTCACCACCAAGCAGTACTGTAGGATCTTCTTTTGAATTTAAAAGAATTTTAGAAATTATACTTGTTGTTGTTGATTTTCCATGACTACCTGAAATTGCAATTGAATTTTTGTAATTTTTCATAAGTGCTCCTAAGAAAACACCTCTTGTAACAACAGGAATTGGCAGTATTAAAGAAGCTATCAACTCTTCATTATCAGGTAAAATAGCATCTGTGTAAACGACAAGATCTGGATTATTTATATTTTCTTTTTTTTGAGTATAAAAAATCTTTGCCCCTTGTTTTTCTAGCTCCTCTGTTAAAATAGATTTTTTTCTGTCAGAACCTGTAACATTGTATCCGTGACTTAAAAGTAAATGTGCAATTCCACTCATTGAAATACCACCTATTCCTATAAAATGCACATTTTTATATTTATGTTCGTTTAAATTAAATTCAAACATTTTTCTTCCTTCCCTAAATTTAATTATTTTAATTATACCTTAACGATTTAGTTTGCAAATTTCTAAATATTGTATATTATACAATTATATTGACAAATTTATTATGAATTGTTATTCTTAAAAGGAAAGGATGTGTTGTTTTGAAATTTGTAATTGCTAATGATCATGGTGGGTTGTCTTTGGTAAAAACGGTAGAAAGTACACTACTTAAGCTTGGAAATGAAGTAGAACATCTTGGTAGTTTTGATGAAAATTCAGTTGATTATCCAGATTTTGCACAAAAAGCATGCAAAAAAATTTTAGAAAATAAAGCAGATTTTGCAGTGTTGATTTGTGGTACAGGTATAGGAATGAGTATAGCTGCAAATAAAATAAAAGGTATAAGAGCAGCTGCTGTATCTGAAACATATAGTGCAAAAATGTCAAGAAGACATAATGATGCAAATGTACTTTGTTTAGGCGCAAGAGTTATTGGAACTGAAACATGCAAAGAAATTGTAGAAGCCTTCGCAAATGAAAAATTTGAGGGACAAAGACATATTAATAGACTGAATAAAATTAAATTATTAGAGGAGAAGTATGTTTGATAAAATAGATATAGATTCACTCAATGCTATAAGGGCATTGTCAGTTTGCCAAATTCAGAAAGCAAATAGTGGTCATCCAGGAATACCAATGGATGCTGCACCGATGGCATATGTAATTTGGAAAAAGTTTTTAAATATAGATCCTGAAGATGAAAATTGGTTTAATAGAGATAGATTTGTACTTTCTCCAGGTCATGGTTCTTCAATGCTTTATTCTCTTTTACATTTATCTGGATTTGATATTTCAATTGAAGATTTAAAAAATTTTAGACAATTAAATTCAAAAACTCCAGGTCATCCTGAAATGAATTTTACAAAAGGAATAGAAACAACTACAGGTCCTTTAGGGCAAGGAGTTGCAAATGCAGTAGGGATGGCCATGGCTGAAGCACATCTTGCAAATATTTACAATAAAGAAAAATTTAACATTATAGATCATTATACATATGTAATATGTTCTGATGGTGATTTGATGGAAGGAATTTCATATGAAGCATGTTCCATTGCTGGAAATTTGAAATTAAAAAAACTTATAATGCTTTATGATTCAAATGATGTTTCTCTTGACGGTGCACTTGAAGATTCAAACAGTGAAAATACAAAATTGAGATTTGAATCGATGAATTGGGATTATCAATTAGTTTCTGATGGTGAAAATTTAGAAATGATTGAAAAAGCAATAGAAAATGCAAAAAAAACGGATAAACCATCTTTAATTGAAGTAAAAACCGTTATAGGTAAAGGATCTGAATTTGAAGGTACAAATAAAGTACACGGAGCACCACTTTCAATGGACGATTTTAGAAGAGCTGAAAAGGTATGGGGTTGGGATTATGAAGATTTTGAAGTTCCAAAAGAAGTATATGAAAGATTTTCTCAGATAAAAGAAAATGGGAAAATAAAGCATAGCAAGTGGAATGAATTATTTTTAGAATACAAAAAAAATTATCCAAATGAAGTAAAAAGGCTAGAAAGAGGAATAAATAAAGAACTTCCTGAAAATTTTGAAGAAAAAATTATTTCAATAAAAGATGATGACAAACCAATTGCAACACGTTCAATTAGTGGAAAGATAATTCAAGAAATTTCAAAACAAGATATAGATTTTTGGGGTGGAAGTGCAGATTTAGCATCTTCAAATAAAACAAAAATTGAATCTGATAATTTATTTAGTTCGAAAGATTATTCAGCAAGAAATATTCAATATGGTGTAAGAGAACATGCAATGGCTTCAATTGCAAATGGAATTTTGGCTCATGGTGGAACATGGACATTTGTTTCTACATTTTTTGTTTTTTCTGACTATTTAAGAGGAGCATCAAGAATTTCATCTCTTTCAAAAATACCTTTAATTTATGTTTTTACACATGATTCAGTTGCTGTAGGAGAAGATGGACCTACTCATCAACCTATAGAGCATCTTGCTACACTTAGGGCTGTTCCTAATATGAATGTTTTTAGGCCAGCAAATTCAGTCGAAACAAAAATTTCATGGGTTTTAGCTATGAATTCAAAAGAAACTCCAACATCAATAGTTCTTACAAGGCAGAATGTTGATTTATTTGATGAAAAGACAGATATAGAAGATATAAAAAAAGGTGCATATATAATTTCAAAATCTAAAAAAGAATTACCAGATGGAATTTTAATTGCTACAGGTTCAGAAGTTAAGCCTGCATTAGATGCAAAAAAACTTTTATTGAACGATGGAATAGATGTTTCTGTTGTAAGTATGCTTTCAATGGAAATATTTAGAAATCAAAGTGAAGAATACAAACAAAAAGTACTACCTAAAGAAGTGAAAAATAGAGTTTCAATTGAAATGGGAGATACTTTTGGATGGGATGAATTTGTACTTGAAAATGGAATAAAGATTGGAATTGATAGATTTGGGTTATCTGCACCTGCAGAAGAAGTTATAGAATATTTTGGGTTTACCCCTGAAAATATAGCAAAAAAATATAAAGAAAAATATGTATGGAGGTAAAAATAAAAATGAATATACCTACACCTCACATAGAATGTGATGATAAAACAAAAATTGCAAAAACTGTCTTAATGCCAGGAGATCCTTTAAGAGCAAAATATATTGCTGAAAATTTTTTGACAGATGTACATTTATTTAACAAAACAAGAGGAATGCTTGGTTTTACTGGAAATTATAAAGAAAAAAAAGTATCTGTAATGGGTTCTGGTATGGGGATTCCATCTTCAATGATATATTTTACAGAACTTTTTGATTTTTATGGTGTTGAAAATATCATAAGAATTGGAACAGCAGGATCAATGCAAGAAGATATTCATCTTAGAGATATTGTAGTTGCACTATCTGCATCAAGTGAAAGTACAATTAATAAATTTACATTTGGTGAAATTAATTATTCTCCTACTCCAAGTTTTGAACTTTTAATAAAAACTTATGAAAAATCAAAAGAATTAAAACTTAAAACTCATTTTGGAGCAGTTTATTCAAGCGATCAATTTTATTCAAATACGCCTACCAAGGTTACTGAAAATATGAAAAAATATGGAATCACATGTGTTGAAATGGAAACATATGGATTATATACAGTTGCAAATAGGCTTCATAAAAATGCACTTGGAATTTTTACAATAAGTGATTCACTTGTAAGTGGAGAAAAAGACAGTGCAAAAGATAGAGAAACATCCTATGCTAATATGATGGAACTTGCTCTTGAAGTTGCGACTAAATAAGATATCTAATTTTTTAGAGGAAGTATTTATACTTCCTCTAATCATGTAAGGAGATAAAATGATTAAAACAGTTATTCTAGCTGCCGGTGAAGGAACAAGAATGAAATCTGAAAAATCCAAAGTTCTTCATAAAATTTTAAATAAAACTATTTTATCATATATAATTGATGCGGTTAATTTTGGTGATGATTCAGAAATAATAATAGTTGCTGGTAAAAATTATTACGATTTAAAAAATATGTATCCTGAAATGATTATAAAAAAACAGGAAATAGGAAAAAATATTCCATATGGAACAGGGTATGCTACATCTCTTTGTATTGATGAAATAAAAGGTGGCGATACAGTTTTAGTTTTGAATGGGGATATTCCGCTAATAAAAAAAGAATCAATAAGTGAATTTTTAAGAAAACATAAAGAAAATGACGATGATGGTTCAGTTTTATCTGTAAAAATTAAAGATCCTTCAGGCTATGGAAGAATAGTACGAAAAAATAATGAATTTGTAAAAATTATAGAAGAAAAAGATGCTGATGAAAACCAAAGAAAAATAGATGAAATAAACTCTGGTATTTATGCATTTAAAGGAAAAGAACTTAAAGATTCTCTAAAAAAACTAAATAGCAAAAATAAATCAAAAGAGCTTTACCTTACTGATTGTATTGGAATTTTAAATAGTGAAGGTAAAAAAGTAAATGCTTTTGAAAATAAAAACTATAAAGAATTTTTTGGAATAAATAATAAATATGAGCTTTCTTTTGCAAATGAAATTATGAGAGAAAGAGTGAATGAAAAATATATGATAGAAGGAGTAATAATAGAAAATCCATCTATTACGACAATACAACCTGGTGTAAAAATAGGAAATGACACAGAAATTTCAGGATGTGTAAGTATTTTAGGTAACACAACAATTGGAAAAAATTGTATTATAAAGGGTTCTTGTAGAATTGAAAATTCTCAAATCGGTGATAATGTAATAATAGACAATTCAATTATAGAAGAATCGAAGATTGAAAATGGAGTTGATATAGGACCTTTTTCACATTTAAGACCTAATGCAATGTTAAAAGAAAATGTTCATATAGGAAATTTTGTAGAAGTAAAAAATTCAACTGTAGGAGAAAAAACTAAAGCTGGTCATCTTGCATATATAGGAGACAGCGATATTGGAAAAAATGTAAATATCGGTTGTGGAGTAATTTTTGTAAATTATGATGGAACATTTAAACATAGATCCATCGTGAAAGATAATGCTTTTATAGGAAGCAATTCAAATATTGTAGCTCCAGTTACAATTGAAAATGAAGGTTATATTGCTGCAGGTTCAACTATTACTGAAAATGTCGCGAAAGGGGAACTTTCTATTGAAAGGTCAAAACAAATAAATAAACCTGGATATGTTGAAAAAAAGAAAATCAGAGATGAGAAACTCAAGGAGGAAAAATGAGTTCACAAATTGTTTCTAATAGAGGAGAAATGGTTATCTTTTCGGGAAATTCAAATCTTGAACTTGCAGAAAGAATAGCTGAAAGTATTGGTCAGGAACTTGGAAAAGTAAATGTCTCACATTTTAAAGATGGAGAAATTTCAGTTGAAATAAAAGACCCTGTAAGAGGAAAAGATGTATTCATAGTACAATCTACATCAGCCCCTACAAATAATAACTTGATGGAACTTTTAATTATGATAGATGCTTGTAAAAGAGCAAGTGCAGGCTATGTAAATGTAGTTGTTCCATATTATGGTTATGCAAGGCAGGATAGAAAAACAAGAGGTCGTGAGCCTATAACTTCAAAGCTTGTTGCAAATCTTATGACTGTTGCAGGAGCAGATAGGGTAATAACAGTTGATCTTCATGCAGGACAAATTCAAGGATATTTTGATATACCAGTTGACCATTTTTCGGCAGTTAGCCTACTTGCAAAATATTTTAGAGATAAATATGATGCATGTAATCCTGATAAAAATTTTGTAGTTGTAAGTCCTGATTTAGGTGGGGTTACAAGAGCTAGAAATTTTGCAAATTATTTAAAATGTGCAATAGCTATTATTGAAAAAAGAAGACCTAGACCTAATGTTTCTGAAGTAATGAATGTAATAGGCGATTACGAAGGAAAAAATTGCATTTTAGTTGATGATATGATTGATACTGCAGGAACCATTACAAATGCTGCAAACTTTTTAGCAGAACATGGAGCAGGGAAAATTTATATAGCAGCAACTCATGGAGTTTTAAGTGGAGATGCCGTAGAAAAAATTACAAATAGCAAAGTTGAAGAGGTTGTTTTTTCAGATACAATTTACATACCACAAAGTAAAAGAATCTCTAAAATATCACAAATTTCAATGGCACCACTTCTTGGAGAAGCTATGAGGAGAATACACACTAACGAATCAATTAGTGGGCTTTTTGAGGAAATTTAATGTATTTTATATTCGGGTTAGGAAATCCTGGATTTCAGTACGATAATACAAGGCATAATGTAGGCTTTGAAACATTGGATTTTGTAGCAAAAAAACATGATATTAAAATAAATAGGCTTAGATTTAAAGGACTTTTTGGAAGAGGAAAAATTTCTAATGAAGATGTAATGCTTATAAAACCGCAAACTTTTATGAATAACTCAGGAGAGTGTGTAAAAGAAATTTTTGATTTCTATAAGCCTGAAAAAAAAGAAATAATAATTATTTTAGATGATGTTGAAATAAAATTTGCAACGCTAAGAATAAGAAAAAAAGGTTCGCATGGAAATCACAATGGAATGAGGTCTATAATTGATAACTTAGGCTTTGATGATATAACAAGAATTAAAGTTGCAGTTGGAAATAAGCCTGAAAAATTAGATATGGTAAAACATGTTCTTGGAACATATACTGAGAGTGAACAAAAAATAGTAAATAAAGAAATAGAACTTGCATCTGATGCGGTTGAAGAGATAATAAGTGAAGGTGTCGATAAAGCAATGAGTTTATATAACTCAAAAAACCTTCTCTGAAATTTGAAGGGGCAGATTTGGACTTAATAAGAGATCAGTTTTTAAATACAAAAAGTTTTGGCGAAGTTTTGTCATCTATTGACAAAAATTCGCCTTTATATATTCATGGGTTGTCATCTAATACAAACCCACATTTTATATATTCACTTTTTAAAAGTACAGAAAAACCTATTTTAGTAATATGTGAAAATACAAAAAAAGCAGTTGAATTTTATAATAGTCTTTCATCTACTGATATTGATTGTGAAATTTTTCCTGAGAATGAAGTTAGCTTTTATAATTTAAAAAAGCTTGAAACTTCTATATTTTCACAGAGGATGAGAGTGTTAGATAAACTTTTAAAAAAAGAAAATTTTATAATAATAACTACACCTCTTGCAACTGAGAGAAGATTAACAAAAGTATCTTTTTTAAAAAAGAATAAATGGATAATAAATTCATCATCAGAAATAGATATTGAAGATATAGTTGAAAAATTTGTAAATTTAAATTATGAAAAAGTTAATTTAGTAGAAGATGTTGGTCAATTTTCTGTAAGAGGTTCTATTCTAGATTTTTGGTCTACAGGATATGATTATCCTACAAGAATAGAACTTTTTGATACAGAGGTTGATTCAATAAGATTTTTTGACAAAGATAGCCAAAGATCTATAAAAAAAATTGATGAAATAGAAATTTTTCCTTCTGTTGAATTTTTATTAAATGAAAAAATAGTGAAAAAAATAGTTGATAAGATATCAACAGACATACGAAGAAGAGAAGAGCACCCTGAATTTGGAGTAGACAATCAAAAACTAATTGATAAGTTTAATCAAATAATTTCATATCTTAAAGAAAATATGTATATTTCAAATATGGATTTAATATCATCTTATATTCCTAAGAATGAGTTTTCTATAATTTCAGATTATCTTTCAGATGATACAATAATTTTTTCAGAAGATATTTCAAGAATATATGATACATACTCCACAAATCAAAGGTTATATTTAGAAGATGTGACATATCAAATTGAAAATGCTGAAGTTTTTTCTTCGCATGAAAAAATTTTAATTCCTTTTGAAGAAATACTTATATCATTTAAAAAGTTTAGAATAATAAATCAGGATGAAATTTTTAAAAGAACAAGGATTTTTCAACCTAAAAAGATAATTGAAATGAAATCACTTGAAGAGGAAAATTTCAACAAAAATGTAATAGATTTTTCAAAAAAAATATCAGAATATTCGAATTCTTTTGAAAAATCTATAATATTTTCAGGAGAAAAAAACGAATGGGAAAGTATCTCTAAACTTTTAAATGAAGAAGGAATATATCCTGTAATAAGTGAAAATTTGAATATCGATTACAAAAAATCAAATGTATTTATTATAAAAAAATCATATTCAAAAGGTTATTTTTTTCCAGAGGCTTTACTTCATGTTTTTACAGAATCTGAGATATATGGCAGAAAAAAACATAGATTATTTTCTAAAAATACAAAAAAACCTAAAAGTTCAGATATTATAAATTATTCTGATTTGGAAATAGGAGATATTGTAGTACATGAAAAAAATGGAATAGGAAGATATATTGGAATTGATAAAATAGATGTAAACAATAGTTCAAAAGATTATCTTGTTATCGAATATCGTGGGAAAGATAAACTTTATATTCCAATAGATCAGATGAATTTAATTCATAAATATATAGGATCTTCAAATTCAGTTCCAAAACTTTCTTCTCTTGGTGGAATTGATTGGAAAAAAGCAAAAGCAAGAGCAATAAAAAATGTAAATGAAATTGCAGATGATTTAGTTGAACTTTATGCGAAAAGATCTAAAGAAAAAGGATTTGCATTTTCAAAAGATGGTTTTTGGCAAAAAGAACTAGAAAATTCATTTCCATATGAAGAAACTCCTTCACAGTTAAGAAGTCTTTTGGAAATAAAAAAAGATATGGAATCTGAAAAGCCAATGGATAGGCTTTTGTGTGGAGATGTAGGATATGGGAAAACGGAAGTTGCATTAAGATGTGCATTTAAAGCAGTTTTAGATGGAAAACAAGTTGCGTTTTTAGTTCCTACGACAATTCTTGCAAAACAACATTATGATACTTTTAAAAATAGACTTAAAGATTTTCCAGTGGATGTAGAAATGCTTTCAAGATTTAAAAATGCTAGTCAGCAGAAAAAAATTCTTCAGGATGTTAAAATAGGCAAATGCGATATTTTAATAGGGACACATAGAATTTTATCTAAAGATTTAAAATTTAAAGATTTAGGATTTTTGATTATTGATGAAGAACAAAGATTTGGAGTAAAACATAAAGAAAAACTAAAAAAATTAAAAGAAAACATTGATGTTTTAACATTATCTGCAACACCAATACCAAGAACTCTGCAGATGTCATTGGTTGGAATTAGGGATATGTCAACTCTTGATGAACCTCCTGAAGAAAGAATAGCAACAAATACTTATGTAATTGAGTATGATTCTTCAATAATAAAAAATTGTATAGAAAAAGAAATAAATAGAAATGGTCAAGTTTATTTTGTATATAACAGAATAGGCGATATAGATAAAATGTATGAAAAAATAAAGTATCTTGTTCCAAAAGCTGAAATAGCAATTGCTCATGGAAGAATGAGTTCAAATGAGCTTGAAAAAATAATGATGGATTTTTCTTCGGGAAATATTGATGTTCTTTTGTCTACAACAATTATAGAGACGGGTATGGATATACAAAATGTAAATACAATGATTGTATATGATGCAGATAAAATGGGATTATCACAACTATATCAACTTAAAGGAAGAATTGGAAGGTCAAATAGAAGCTCTTATGCATATTTTACTTATGAGAAGGGAAAGATAATTAGTGAAATAGGTGAAAAAAGGTTAAAAGCAATAAAAGATTTTTCAGATTTTGGTTCAGGATATAAAATTGCAATGAGGGATTTAGAACTTAGAGGAGCTGGAAATATTTTAGGAGAAAGCCAAAGTGGCAATGCAAATGAAATAGGATATGATCTTTATGTAAAATATCTACAAGATGCAATTAGTGAACATAAAGGAATGGAAAAATTTAATAATTATGAAAAAAATGATGTGTATATTGATATAAAGGTTGATTCATTTATTCCTTCTAATTATATTGAAGATAATTCTCAAAAAATTGAAATGTACAATAGAATTGCAAAAATCTCAAATATGGAGGAATATAATATAATTGTTGAAGATTTGATAGATAGATATGGAGATATACCTAAATCGGTTGATAATATATTGTATATATCAATGATTAAATCAATAGCATCTGATAATGATTTTTCTGAAATAGTTGAAAAAAGCGGTATTGTCTATGTTAGATATAAAAACAGAGACAGGTTTAGCTTTGAAGAACTAGCAAAAATAAATGAGGATATGAATGGTATAATTCAAATTGATCTGTCAAATAATCCAAGTTTTAAGATTGAATCAACTAAAACAAAGCTTGTCGATATATTTAATCTTTTAAGTATAATTGATGAAATAAGAAAGGGAAAAGAATGAAAAAACAATTAATTACAGCTATTTTAACATGCTCTATTATTTTGAGTGCATGTTCAAACACTTCAAATAAAAATGAAAATAATGATCTAAGCAATTCAAACATTGAAAGTACACAAAAAAGTGAAACTAAAGAACTTCCAAAAGATGCTGTTGCACTTATTGGAAATGATAAAATTACAAAAGATGATTTCAAAAAAGAGATGGACTTTTATAAAAGTCTTCTTGCAGTAAGACAAAATCTTGAACCTCAACTTACACAAATGATGATACAAGACTATATCATATCTAAAGATCTTGAAAAAAATAAAGTTGAAATTACTGATAAAGAAGTAAATGAAAAATTTGTGGAGCTTGTTCAGAACATGGGTGGAGAAGATAAATTTGATGAACTTATGGATACTTATGGAATAAAAGCAGATCAATATAAAGAAACTGTAAAAAAAGATCTTCTCTATCAGAAACACAAACAGTGGTATATGGATAATAATAAACCAACTGAAAAAGAAAAAGAAAAATATTTAAAAGAAAATAAAGATCAACTAGTACAAGTAAAAGCAAGTCATATTCTTGTGGATGATGAAGAAACTGCAAAAGAAGTAAAACAAAAACTTGACAATGGCGAGGATTGGAATGAACTTGCAAAGGAATATTCAACAGATAAAGCAAATTCATCAAATGGCGGAGAACTTGGATATTTTAAAAAAGATCAAATGGTAAAAGAATTTACTGACGAAGCTTTTAAATTGAAGAAAGGTGAAATATCAGATCCTGTTAAAAGCCAGTACGGTTGGCATATAATTAAAGTTGAAGATATAAAGAATTCAGTAAAAGATTTAGATGATGAAATAACAAATTCTTTATCAGAACAAAAATATCAAGATTATTTGAAAAAATTGACTAATGAAGTAACAATTATAACAAAATCAGGTTCAAATCAGGATAATAAAGATGAAGAAAATGTTCAAAGCACAAGCTCATCAGAAAATAATTCAAAGAATGCAACAGAGAAAGAAAAAGCTGAGGAAATTAGCTCTTCTAATTAGTATTTTTACTTTATTTTTTTTAATTACATCCTGTAAAAATCAAAGTGATGATAATATAGCAAAAGTAAATCAAACATTTATAACAAAAAGTGAATTTGAAAGCCAACTTAGCTTTTATTCAAGATTTTTAACAGAAAAAAATGGTGAAGATTACCTTTCTAAAAAAGACAATCATGGAGAAATGAATTTAAAAAAATTGGAAAATGATATTTTGAATTCACTTATTCTAGAAGTAATAATGCTTGATGATTTGGAAAAAAATAACATAGAGATAAGTAAAAATGATATAAATGAACTTGAAAATGAACAAATTTCAGCCCTTTATGGAGAAGATTCTTTAAAAGCAAATTTAAATGCTTTTGACTCTTCTTTAGAGGAATATGAGAATATACTTTATTATGATTCAATTAGAGAAAGACACAAAAAATTTGTGCTTGATAATATGAAAATTTCAGATAAAGAAGTAATAAATAAATTCAAATCTGAAAAAAATCTTCAAGCTCAATATAAATATACAGCTTTTAAATTTGACGATTTAAATGAAGCAAAAAAAGTATATTCAAAATTAAAAAACAGTAAAGATTTTTTAGATTATAAAGATAGAATTTTAAAAAATTTTGATATTGTCACTAGCGATTATGTTTACAGTGATGATGAAATATTAAAAAAATCAGATATGATTTTAGAAGATAGAATAAGTAAAATTTTTGAGTTTAATTCAAAATACTATATTCTAATGATAGAAGATAAAAATACAGATACAATAGTACTTTTAAATAAAGCAAAAGAAAAAATTTCTGAAGAAAAGTACAATGAGTATTTAAAAAAACTTTTTAGAAGTTCAAAAATAAAAATATATGGATGATTATAAAAAATGCTTGATATTATCTAATTATCTATGTATAATCAAATAGAGTTAACTTGAAGATAACTATATTACAAACTTAGGAGGAATAAATGAATAAATCAGATCTTTTAGCAAAAATCGCTGAAAAAAGTGGTTTAAAAAAAGTTGATGCAGAAAAAGCCTTAAATGCAACATTAGATTCAATTTCAGAGGCTTTAGTTGAGGGAGAGAAAGTTCAATTAGTAGGATTTGGAACATTTGAAGTAAGAGACAGAAAAGCAAGGGAAGGAAGAAACCCTAGAAAACCTGATGAAGTTATTCAAATTCCTGCAAGCAAAGCACCTGTTTTCAGAGCTGGAAAAACTCTTAAAGAAGAAGTTAATAAATAAATTTTATAAAATGGTAATTTTAAGAAGCTTGATTTTTGGATTTTTGAAATAAAAATTCCAACTAATTAAAAGCTTCTTTTTTATTTAAATATAGTTAAATGGTTTAACTTTTAAAAAATTTTGTTAAATGATATAATACTATTATTGAAAAGAGGTAATATGCGTTTAGATAAATTCTTAAAGAATTCAAGGATAATAAAAAGAAGAACAGTTGCAAAAAAAGCGGCTGAAGATGAAAGAGTTTTAATAAATGGTAAAATTGCAAAACCATCTTCAGAAGTTTCAGAAGGTGATATTATCGAAATAAAATTTGCAAGTTCAATTTTAAAAGTATCAGTGTTGAATTTAGATGAGAATACAAAAAAATCAAATGCACAAGAAATGTATAGGGTAATTGAACATGAGTAATTTAAGAAAGTTTAACAGACAAAGAAGAGAAAAAAATAAAAGATTTATTTTATTTATTTTTTTGATGACAATGGCTTTATTTGCATGTTTTTATTTTTCTATTCAAAAAATAAAATCGTCAAGTGAAATTGTTGATAAAAAAATTCTAGAACAACAGCAGGAAGCTCAGGCATTGAAAGTCCAGATTGAGGCTTTAAAAGAAGATTATAAAAATAGAAATACAGATAGCTTTAAAGAAAAAATAGCAAGAGAAAAACTTGGAATGGAGAAAGTCTCATCAGATGAGAATTCAAACTAAAGTTTTTGAAACTATAAAAAAATATAATTTAATATCACAAAATGACAACATAATTATAGGAGCAAGTGGTGGAGCAGATAGCCAATTTCTTACATTTATACTTTTGGAATTAAAAAAAGATATAGATTTTAATATTATATTAGCACATTTAAATCATCTTCACAGAGAAGATTCATATATAGATGAAAACTTAGTTATTGAAACTGCAAAAAAAAATAATCTTGATTTTTATGTTGAAAGAAAAAATATGGATGATTTTTCAGATGAAAATAAATTATCAAAAGAAGAAGCTGGGCGAATTTTAAGATATAATTTTTTTGATAAAGTCACAAAAAAATATAGCAATGCAAAAATAGCACTTGCTCATAATTTGGATGATCAAGCAGAAACTGTTTTGATGAGAATCATAAGAGGAAGTGGGATAGATGGTTTAAAAGCAATGGATTATAAAAGAGATAATATAATTAGACCAATTCTTGATGTTTCAAAAAAAGAAGTATATCAGTATTGTAAAGAAAATGATATACAATTTCATGAAGACTATACAAATAAAGAAACAAATTATACAAGAAATAAAATAAGGCTTAAAGTCATACCTATGTTGGAAGAAATTAATCCAAATGTTAAAAAATCATTAGTAAATTTGTCAAATTTAGCGAAAAACGATTCAGATATACTAAGAGAAATTGATGAAAAATTATTTAAGAAAATTTGCAAGATGGAGAATGAAAAAGTGATATTTGATAGAAAATCACTTGAAAATTTATCAATTCCACTATTCAATAGAGTTTTACGTTATTCAATAAGCATTGTAAAAGGAGATTTACAAAATATATCAATTTCGATAATAAATGATTTTAGGAAATTATTAAAACTTTCATCGGGGAAAAAAATAGAAAGAAAAAATTTGATTTTCAAAAAAAATTATGAAAACTATGAGCTTTCAAGAAAAACGAATGAAAAAAAAGACACTTATAAATTTTTAAAATTAGATTCTGAAATTTTATTTAATGATTTTTTATTGGAATCAAAGCAAATAAGTTATAAAGAATATTTAAACCATAGCAAAAAAAATTCATATTTTTTTGATTTAGATAAAATACACTTTCCATTAGTTGTAAGAGTAAGACAAAATGGAGATAAAATAATACCGTTTGGAATGAATTCACATAAGAAAATAAAAAATATTTTTATAGATATGAAAATAGAAAAAGAAAAAAGAGATATATTACCACTTATACTTATGGGAGAAGAAATATTATGTATAGTATCTACAAAAAGATCAAATTTATATAAGCTTAGAAAAAATACTGAAAAAATACTAATGATAAGTTGGAGGAAAAATGAAAACTGATTATAATAGCATAATAGAAAAAGTTTTAATTGATGAAGAAAGTTTAAAAAAAAGAATAAAACAACTTGCAGCAAAAATAAATGAGCATTATGAAAATGAAGACTCAATTCTTCTTGTTGGAATACTTAGGGGATCGATTTTCTTTTTAACAGAGCTTGCAAAACAACTTAAAATAGATTGCAAAATTGACTTTATGGATGTTTCAAGTTATGGAGATGAAACATATTCAAGTGGAAATGTAAGAATTTTAAAAGATCTTGATACAGATGTTTCAGGAGTAGATGTTCTAATAGTAGAAGATATTATTGACACTGGAAATACACTTGAGTATTTGGCAGAAACTTTAAAACATAGAGGAGCAAGAACTATTAAAATAGTAACACTTCTTGATAAACCAGAAAGACGTGAAAAAGTTATTAAAGCTGATTGGTATGGATTTAAAATTCCAGATGAATATGTAATAGGATTTGGAATGGATTATCAGCAATTATATAGAAACTTGCCTTATATAGCGGTTTTAAAGAGAGAAGTTTACAGCAATGAATAAAAATAGCAGCAAAATTAAAATTTCATCAATTTTATTGCTATTCATTCTTATTTTTCTTCTATTAAGAATGGGAGATTTTACAAATGGAGGAGATTATACAAGTTTAAATGATATAGCAATTCAGATAAAAAATGGAGAATTTAATAAAGTTGAAATATCAGGAAATAAAATTTTAGCTGAGAATACTGAAAATGGAAAAAAAATGTATTCCACAATTGCAGATGAATTTAAAAAGGAATTTTATGATGATAACTTAAAAGAAAAAATAAGTTCAAATGAAATAGAGTTTTATTCTTCAAATCCTTCTGAAAATTCATTGATAACATCGGGAATATCTGTAGTTTTAATGATACTTGCTTCAGTGGTGATTTTTTATTTTATTTTTTCAAAATCGTCAGTTTCTCCAAATGGTATGCAAAATTTTTCTAAAAATAAAGCTATATTAAATGAAAATAAGAATTTAAAAATAGATTTTAATTCAGTTGCAGGATTGAAAGAAGAAAAAGAAGAACTCTTAGATATAGTTGAATTTTTAAAAAATCCAAAAAAGTTTTCAAATTTAGGTGCAAGAATACCAAAAGGAGTTTTGCTTGTAGGACCTCCTGGAACGGGAAAAACATATATTTCAAAAGCAGTTGCTGGAGAAGCAAAAGTTCCATTTTATAGTATAAGTGGGTCTGATTTTGTAGAAATGTTTGTTGGTGTTGGTGCAAGTAGAGTTAGATCTATGTTTGATGAAGCAAAAAAGAATGCACCATGCATAGTTTTTATAGATGAAATTGATGCAGTTGGCAGACAGAGGGGAACAGGTCTTGGTGGTGGACACGATGAAAGAGAACAAACATTAAACCAGCTTTTGGTAGAAATGGATGGATTTTCTGACAATGAAGGTGTAATTGTAATGGCTGCAACTAACCGTCCAGACATCTTGGATAAAGCTCTTTTAAGACCTGGAAGATTTGATAGACAAATTTACATAGGCTTACCTGATATTGAGGAAAGAAAAGAAGTTTTTAAAGTTCACACAAAAAATAAGCCTCTTTCTTCTGATGTTGATTTTGATAGTTTATCAAAGCAAACAACAGGATTTACTCCAGCAGAAATAGAAAATGTAACAAATGAGGCAGCATTAATTGCAGCTAAAAAAAATGAGGAAATAATTACTCCTATAGACTTTGAAGAGGCTACAATTAAAGTTATTGCAGGACCAGAGAAAAAGAGCAAAGTAGTTATTCAAAAAGAAAGAGAATTAACAGCAGTACATGAATCAGGTCATGCACTTACACAAAGTTTAATTGATGGGATGGATCCTGTAAATTTAATTACAATTATTCCAAGAGGTTTAACAGGTGGATTTACATCATTTTTACCTCAAGAAGAAAGATCATTTATGACAAAAGGTGAAATGATAAATGAAATTATAACACTACTTGCAGGAAGAGCTGCAGAATATGTTATGCTTGATGATATATCTACTGGAGCTAGTAATGATATTGAAAGAGCTACAAAAATTGCAGATGATATGGTTAAAATTTATGGAATGAGTGATAACCTTGGTCCTGTTTTATATGAAAATGATACCTCTCAACCTTTTTTAGGAAGAGACATAGGGCATTCAAAAATTCATTCTGAAAAAACTCAACTTGAAATTGATATGGAAGTTGAAAAAATTATAAAAACATCATACAAAAAAGCAATTGACATGATTAATGATAATAAAGAATTACTTTTAACACTAAAAAATAAACTACTAGAAAAAGAGACAATAAAGGCAAAAGAAGTAAAAGATATAATAGAAAAATATAAAAAAGAAAGGGAGATTAATGGATCAATACAGTAAAATTTTAATCATAATATATTTGATTTTAGCTCTACTTATGGGATATAGGGTTTTTAAAAATATAAAGGCTTCAAGGCTTGTTGGAGATAATGCAGATTCATTTAAAAAAAGAACTTCAAAATTTGAATATTTGATGCTTGGAATATTACTTGTTTTTGCTATACTTAATACATTCAATGGGCTTAAAAATAAAGATAAAATGAGTTTAATATTCTCTGTAATTATTGTTTTTATTTCCATAATGTTTTTAGCAACTTTGTTTGATAAATTTTATATTTTTCCTGAAGGAATTGTTGCAAATGGACAAGTTGTTTCATTTAAAGAATTAAAAAAATGGGGATTTGATACCGAAAATGGAAATCTTGTATTAATTATAAAGAAAAATCATGAAGAACAAACTATTACGGTTCAGTCAAGAAAAGAAGATATTGAGAAAATAAATAAATTAATAAGAAAATATAAACTTGGAAAAGAATAATTCTTGAAAAATTGCTTTAAAAATGTAATATAGATGTGTTAAGTTAAGTAGAAAAAAGGAGATGCAATGTCTAAACAAAAATTTATATTTGTTACAGGAGGAGTCGTTTCAGGTATTGGAAAGGGAATAACTGCTGCTAGCATTGGAAGAATGCTTAAAGATATGGGATTTTCAATATTCATGCAAAAATTTGATCCTTATTTGAATATTGATCCTGGTACGATGAATCCATATCAACACGGAGAAGTTTTTGTAACAAAAGACGGTGGGGAAACAGATCTTGACTTAGGTCATTATGAAAGATTTACTGATGTAGAACTTACAAAAGATTCTTCAGTAACAAGCGGAAAAATATATGATTCCGTTTTAAGTAAAGAAAGAAGGGGGGATTTTGGAGGAAGAACTGTTCAGGTAATACCTCATATTACAAATGAAATAAAAAATAGGGTTTATAAAGTTGCGGATGAAACAAATGCCGACATAATTATAACAGAGATTGGTGGAACAGTTGGTGATATAGAAAGTCAACCTTTTTTTGAAGCTATAAGACAAATTCATGCTGAAAGACCTGAAGATGTTTTGTTTGTACATACAACACTTGTTCCAGCAATTCCAGGCACAAAAGAGCTTAAAACAAAGCCAACTCAGCATTCATATAAACAACTTATGAGTTTTGGAATACAGCCAGATGTGTTCGTTTTAAGAGCAGAATATAAAATTACAGATGAGATTAAAGAAAAAATTGCACTATTCTGTGATGTACCTCTTGAAGGAATTGTACAGTCAGAAAATGTGGATTTAATATATGAAGTTCCTTTATCATTTGAAAAACAGAATTTGGATAATTATATAGTTAAAAAATTAAATTTAGAAACAAAAATCTCAAATGATAAAACTTGGGAAAAAATGGTAGAAAAATTTAAAAATGCTGATAAGGAAGTTAACATTGCTCTTTGTGGGAAATACACAGAACTTGTAGATGCATATCTTTCTGTAAATGAAGCACTATTAGATTCTGGTTATAATCTTGGATGTAAAGTAAATATATCTTATTTCGATTCAGAGCTTATAAATAGAGAAAATATTGAAGAAAAATTAAGAAATATTGATGGAATTCTTGTTCCTGGAGGATTTGGTTCAAGAGGAATAAATGGAATGATAGAAGCTTCAAAATATGCAAGAGAAAAAAATATACCATATCTTGGTGTATGTCTTGGAATGCAAATAGCTGTAATAGATATTTTAAGAAACTTAGCAGGTATAAAAGATGCTAACTCATTGGAATTTGATGAAAATACTAAAAATCCTGTAATAAATATAATGGAAGATAAAAAGTATTTAGAAAATATCGGTGGAACTTTAAGACTTGGAAATTGGACCTGTAAACTAAAAGAAAATTCCAAGGCAAGAGAAATATATGGCAAAGATGAAATTTTGGAAAGACATAGACATAGATATGAAGTAAATGATAAATATGTTGAACTTCTAGAAAAAAATAATGTGGTAATATCAGGTAGAAATCCTAAGACAAATCTTGTAGAAATTATTGAAATACCAAAAAATGATTTCTATATGGGATCTCAGTTTCATCCAGAATTTAAGTCAAGACCAAATAATCCATCACCATTATATTTTGCATTTGTAAAAGCAAGTTTAGAAAAAAAATTAAAATAGTCACAACTTTTGTGTGAACTTAAAAAAATAAAAAAATCGACCGAGACCTTCTAAGGCTCGTAACGGAGGAAAAAATGAATAAAAAAAATAGTATATCAACAAAAACATTAGCAGAAATAGGAATTTTAATTTCAATTGTAATTATTTTATCTTTTACACCATTGGGATTTATCCCAATAGGACCAATTTATGCAACGACTGTCCACATTCCAGTAATAATTTCTGGAATATTACTTGGACCTTTTTCTGGGGCAGTGGTAGGACTTTCATTTGGAATAATGAGTATGTTAAAGGCTATAATTACACCGAATGTTTTAAGTTTTATAAATTTAAACCCGATAGTTTCAGTTTTACCTAGAATACTCATAGGAGTAAGTGCAGGAATTTTTTATAAAAAGCTTTGTAAAGTTGAAATAAAAAAACTAAAAGTAATACTTTCAGTTTTTTTTGTAGTAGTATTTTCGATTCTTGCCATTTCAATATATAATAACTATTTAAAAGGAAATTCCATTTTAGGTTTTTTAATTTTAATTTTGTTGATGATTATTTTGATGGGATTTACCTTTAAAGCTAACAACTCATCTGATATGTCAGTTGTTATTTCATCAGGAATTGCTTCTCTTGTAAATACTTTTTTTTATTTAGGTTTTGCATATTTATTTTATGCAGTAGAAGCTGCTAAAGCTTTTTCGGTCACACCTGATAAAGCTTTAACTGGAATAATGATGGTTGGAGTTGTAAACGGTGCTCCAGAGATGATTGTAGCTATATTATTGACACAAGCAATTGTAAAGGTAGCAAAAAAAACTAGGAGTTAAAATGTTACTTGTTATTGATATTGGTAATACCAATACAACATTAGGTTTTATAAAGGGAAAAGAGATAGTATTTGAATTTAGAGTTGGTACAAATGAAAATAGAACAAGTGATGAACTTACAGCAACTTTAAATGAAATTACATCAATAAATGATTTATCAAGAAAAGATGTGAATGATGCCATAATAGCATCTGTAGTTCCGAATTTAGTTTATCCATGGACATCAGCTATAAAAAAATATTTTAAAATAAAAGCACTCGTTGTAGGAGAAGGTACAAAAACAAAAATACCGATAAAAATCGAAAACCCTAAATCTCTTGGGGCAGATAGAATTGTAAATGCTGTTGGAGCAATACGAAAATATGGATATCCTGTAATTGTTGTTGACCTTGGAACTGCAACTACATTTGATGTTGTAAATTCAAACGGAGAATATATTGGGGGTTCTATTGCACCTGGTATACAAATTACAAGCGATGCACTTTTTACAAGGACAGCAAAACTTCCTACAATTGAACTTAGAAAACCAGAAAGAGCTATAGCAAAAAATACACCTGAAGCAATGAATTCTGGAATTGTTTATGGATATGTAGGATTAATAGATGCAATAATAAAACAAATTTTAGAAGAACTAAAGCAAATGGGAGAAGATGTTGAAAATATACCAATTATTTCAACTGGAGGATATTCTTCATTATTAACAACATCTAGTAAATATATTAATACAATAGATAGAAATTTAACACTTAATGGACTTAGAATTATATATGAAAATACCACAAAATAAAAAAATATTGCTGGCACCACTTGCAGGTGTCAGCGATGTTGCTTTTAGGATAATTTCACAAAAATATGGAGCAGACGGTGCTTATACTGAGATGATAAGCATAAAAGGTTTGTATTATAATGATGAAAAAACAGAAAAACTAGGATATATTGACAAATGTGAAAAAAATACAAACATACAAATTTTTGGTTCAGATCCCGAAATTTTTGAAAAAGTAATCAAAGAAAAATTAAATCCAAGAGATGATATCAAAGAAATAAATATAAATATGGGTTGTCCTGCACCTAAAATAACAAAAAATAAAGAAGGATCTTTTTTACTTACGCAACCTAATCTTGTAAAAAAAATTTTAAAAACATGTGTAAAATCTTCAAATAAGAAAGTTACCTTAAAATATAGAATGGGTTTTGAAAAAAATAATTTAAATTATATTGAAATTGGAAAAATTGCTCAGGATGCTGGAATAAGTTCTTTAACTTTACATGCAAGAAGTAGAAATCAGTTTTATGAAGGAAAAGCAGATTGGAGTGCAATAAAAAAATTAAAAGAAAGTGTACAAATTCCAGTTTATGCAAATGGTGATATTTTTACAGTTAATGATTTTATAAAATGTATGGAATATACAAATGCTGATGGTTGTATGATTGCAAGAGGAGCTATGGGTAATCCTTTTATTTTCAAACAGATAAAAGATTATTTAAACACTGGTTTCTTTGAAGAAACAAGTTTCAGTAATATAATAAGAGAGATAAAGAATCAATATGAAATATCTTTGAAATACAAGCCCGAAAGAATAGTAATTAACCAGATGAGAAAACATGTTTCCTGGTATTTAAAAGGGTTAAATGGCTCATCGAAGATAAAAAATATAATAAATAATTTAAAAAGCCTTGATGAAATATATAAAGTGTTAGATTCTTATGAAAAATATTTAGAGAGGAATGTAAATGACTGAAAATAAAGAAGTAATATTAAGTAAAGAATATTATGAAAAACTAAAAGATGAATTAGAATTTTTAAAAACTAAAAGAAGACCAGAAATTGCAGAAAAAATAAAAGTTGCAAGAGCTTTTGGAGATCTTTCTGAAAATGCTGAGTACGATGAAGCTAAAAATGAACAAGCAGAAGTAGAAGAAAGAATTGCAAAAGTTGAAAACATGATAAGAAATGCAAAGACAATTGAAGAGGACACATCTTCAGATGTAGTAAGCCTAGGAAAAATTGTAAAGATTCATGATGAAAAATATAATGAAGATTTAGAATATAAAATTGTCGGAACAGCAGAAGCAAGTCCATTTGATGGTAGAATTTCAAATGAAAGCCCTGTAGGTTCAGCACTTTTAGGTGCAAAAATTGGTCAGACAGTTGAAACAGAAACTCCTCAAGGAATTCTTAAATATACAGTATTAGAAATAAAATAATTATTATCGGAGGAAAAATGAATCAAAACCAAGATGTAAATGAAATGTTGAAAGTAAGAAGAGAAAAACTTTCAAAATTGAAAAATGAAGGAAAAGATCCACATAAAATTGTAAATTACAGAAATTATGTTCATTCATCAGAAATAAAAAATGATTTTGAAAATCATGATGGAAAAACACTTAAAGTAGCCGGAAGAATTTTAGCAAAAAGAGGTCATGGGAAAATTTCCTTTATGGATCTTCAAGATGAAAGTGGAAAAATCCAGATAGTTAACAGAAAAAATATAATTGGAGAAGAAGCATATCCTGATGTAAAAGATTTAGATATTGGCGATATAATAGGCGTTGAAGGAAAAGTTTTTAAAACAGAGGCAGGAGAGATTTCAGTAGAATCTAAGACTGTTACACTTTTAACAAAATCTTTACAAATTTTACCTGAAAAATGGCATGGATTGAAAGATACAGATATAAGATATAGACAGAGATATCTAGATATGATAATGAATCCTCAGGTAAAAGAAGTATTTGCAAATAGATCAAAAATTGTTTCTGAAATTAGAAATTTCATGGATAAAAGAGGATTTTTAGAAGTTGAAACACCAATATTAAATACAATTGTAGGTGGTGCAAATGCAAGACCTTTTATAACACATCATAATTCTTTGGATATTGATATGTATTTAAGAATAGCATCAGAACTTTATCTTAAAAGATTAGTTGTAGGTGGATTTGAAAAAGTTTATGAAATAGGAAGAATGTTTAGAAATGAAGGAATGGATAGATCCCATAATCCTGAATTTACAACAATTGAACTTTATTCAGCATATGATGATTATGAAGATATGATGAAAATTACAGAAGACCTTCTTGAAGATTTAGCTATTAAAGTTCAAGGTAAAACAAAAATCACATATCAAGGAACAGAGCTTGAACTTAAAGCACCTTGGAAAAGAATAACAATGATTGATTCAATTAAGGAAGTTACAGGAATTGATTTTAATGAAATAAATACTTATGAAGAAGCAGTAAAAATTTCAAAAGAAAAAAATGTTGAAGTAAAGGAAACAAGGGGAGAGATAATAAACGAATTTTTCGAAACTTTTGTTGAAGATACTTTAGTTCAACCTACAATAGTATATGAGTATCCTGTAGAGGTATCACCTCTTGCAAAAAGAGAACCTAATGATGAAAGATATACTCAAAGGTTTGAAGCCTTTATAATGGGATCTGAAATTGGAAATGCTTTTTCAGAATTAAATGATGCAATTGATCAAAGAGGAAGATTCGAAGCACAGGTTGAAAAAAGAAATGCTGGTGACGATGAAGCTCAGATGCTTGACAATGATTTTTTAAATGCACTTGAAGTTGGAATGCCGCCAACAGGAGGGCTTGGTCTTGGTGTAGATAGAATAATAATGTTTTTGACAGATTCCGATTCGATAAGAGATGTATTACTTTTCCCTACAATGAAGCCTATAGGAGATGAAAAAAATCAAAATACAGAACAAAATATAGATTCTAAAGAAACTAATAATTTTAAAATTGATTTTGAAAAATTAAAAATCGAACCTTTATTTGAAGATATGGTTGATTTTGATACTTTCTCAAAATCTGACTTTAGAGTAGTAAAAGTAAAAAAATGTGAAGAAGTACCAAAGTCAAAAAAATTATTAAAATTCATTTTAGATGATGGAACAGAAAATGAAAGAATAATTTTATCTGGAATAAAAAATTATTATAGTGCAGAAGAATTAGTTGGAAAAACACTTCTTGCAATTACAAATTTGCCTGAAAGAAAGATGATGGGAATAGCATCACAAGGAATGCTTTTGTCCGCAGTTTGTGAATATGATGGAGAAGAAATGTTAAACCTAATTATGCTTGATAGTAATATTCCTGCAGGAGCAAAATTATATTAAAAATCTTTTTAAGCAAAGATGAATTTAAATTTATCTTTGCTTTTTTGTATTCCAAGATTATTTTATTTTTAATATTAAGCTTATTTAAAAATTAATAGTTTATAAATAAAAAACTTTATAATAAATAAATATAAGTGATGGTATAATATTAAAATAGTTTTTTTATTTTTGACTAAAAAAGTAAAATTTAATTTTTAAATAGGAAATACAAATGAATGCACTTAACAATTTTGAAATTAATATTTTAAATCAAATACAGTTATTTAGAAATCCATATTTAGACACTTTCTTCTCGAAAATTACAATTTTTGGTGATTTAGCAATTTTATGGATTGTAATTGCAATTATTTTTTATAATACTAAAGAATTTAAATTTACTGCTAAGACAATGTTTGTAACAATGATTTGGTCTACATTAATATGTAATTTAATATTGAAAAATATTTTCTTACGAACAAGACCTTTTGTTGTAAATCAAAATATTAATTTAATATCGTTACCACCTTTTGATACATCATTTCCATCTGGACATACGTTCTTTTCATTTGCTTCTGTAACGTGTATTTTTATGTGTACAAAATCAAAATTTTTAAAAATTTTCACATTGGTTTTTGCTATTTTGATTTCTTTTTCGAGAATTTATTTATATTTTCATTACCCTTCTGATGTAATTTTTGGGGCTTTAATTGGTATAATAGTTGCATATGTAAATGTAAAATATATGATTAAAAGAGAAAAAAATTTGAAAAATTAAAAAGTTTGCTGTATACTAATATAGCATTGATTTTGCTGGTGTGTCGGAATTGGCAGACGAGACAGACTCAAAATCTGTTGTTCTCTGGAGCGTGTGGGTTCAAGTCCCACCACCAGCACCATATTATTTAAAAAACTTGCTTTTTATAATAAGCAAGTTTTTTATTGCACAAAAATAAAATTTAAATTATTTATGGTTTTAAACTTTTATATTGAATATGTACTTTTATATTAAAAACTAATTAATTTTTACATGAAGTATTTTTTAAAAAATATTAAGGAAGTTTTACTAAAAAATAAAACTTCCTACACAAAAGCATAGTAGGATTGTAATTATCAATCCTTATTTTAAATTATATACAAAAATAAAGAATTGCACAATTATTTATAAAATATATTAAATTTAAAATAATAAAAAATCTAAAACTTTACCAAACAAGTTATTTAATATATACTATTTAATGAGGTGTTTTATGAAAATTTTGTTAATAGATGGTTCGGGTCTAATTTTTAGAGCTTTTTATGCCTTGCCTAAACTAAAAAATTCTCAAGGCATATTAACAAATGGCGTTTACGGATTTTTAACAATGTATTTCAATGCAATTGAAAAATATAAACCAGATTATGTCCTAGTTGCTTTTGACAAAAAATCAAAAACATTTAGGCATAAAGAATTTAAAGAATATAAAGCAACAAGACAAAAAGCTCCTAATGAACTTTTACAACAGTTTTCAATACTTGAAGAAATTTTAGATTCTTTAAATATAAAACATTTGGGAATTGAAGGTTTTGAAGCAGATGATATTGTAGGAACATATACAAGAATTGCAAAAGAAAACAATATAGAAGCAATATGCATAACAGGTGATAAGGATTATCTTCAGTTAGTAAACGATAATACATCAGTATTTCTTATGAAGACAGGTGTGACAAACATGAAAGAATATAATTTGGATACTATAAAAGAAGAATATGAAATAGAACCTGAACAATTAATAGATGTAAAAGGTCTTATGGGCGATAAAAGTGATAATATACCAGGAATTGAGGGAATAGGAG
>JALEKO010000043.1 GCA_022769085.1 Peptoniphilaceae bacterium | reverse complement strand
GGGGATGGGTTAATGAAGAAAACAATGAATTTGATGAACATGATTTAAAGATATATGATAGAGAAATAAATAGACTTAAGAATTCACTTAATTATATAAACTCAGATCTTGAAAAAATTGTGATGTTTCACTATCCGCCTTTTTCTTATCATGAAGGAAAATTTAATGATTTTTTTGAATTGTTGAAAGGAAAAAATGTGAAATATGTTATTTATGGACATTTACATGGAAATGGTCATAAATTTGTAAAGGAAGGAGATTTTTTTGGAATAAAATTATATTGTGTAAGTTCTGATTATTTAAAATTTATTCCGAAAAAACTTAAATGATGGAAAAAGAATTAGAAATAAAAGTATTAAATATTGATGTAGAAGAAATAGAAAAAAAATTAATCCATCTAAATGCTTTAAAAATAGGAGAGGAATTTCAAACAAATTATACTTTTGAATCAGAAAATATAAATGAAGGCTCATATCTTAGAATAAGAAAAACAAAAATTGGTATAAATGAAAAACCTATAGAGTTAACATTTAAAGAAAGAGTAAAAAATTTAAAAATAAGACAATATAATGAATATACTGTTCATATAGACAATGTAGATAATATGATATCAATTTTAAAATTTTTAAATGTAGATTTAAAATATATTGGAAAAAAGAAAAGAATATCATACAAATTAAAGAATGCAAGAATTGATATTGATATATGGGATAAAGAAACTTATCCACTTCCTTATTTAGAAATAGAAGTTAGTAATGAAGATGATATAAATGAAATTATTAATATTTTAAATATAAATAGAGATAATATAACAAAAAAGTCTATTAGTGAACTTAGAGATGAGCTATAAAAATATTTTGACTTAGAATATTTTTCATGGTATCATGAAAAAAATTACTAAGGAGAAATATATGCTTAAAATTAAAAATTTACTAAGTGCAGATGACTTAAAAAAAGAAGACTTACTTGAAATAATTAATTTAGCTGAAGATATAATTAAGAGTCCTGATAATTTTTCTAATTTATGTAATGGAAAAATTTTAGGGACTCTTTTTTTTGAGCCTTCGACAAGAACAAGATTATCTTTTGAAGCAGCAATGAATAGACTTGGTGGTAAAGTAATAGGCTTTTCAGATGCAAATGTTTCATCATCTCAAAAAGGAGAAAGTTTAAAAGATACAATAAACACAGTTAGCCAATATGCTGATATTATAGCAATGAGGCATCCTCATGAAGGAGCAGCAATTCTTGCAAGTGAATCGGCTGATTGTCCAATAATAAATGCTGGTGATGGAGGACATCAACATCCAACTCAAACACTTACAGATATTTTAACTATACATTTATATAAAAAGAGATTTACAAATATGACTATTGGAATTTGTGGAGATCTTAAATATGGAAGAACCGTACATTCTCTTTTAAAAGTAATGAGCTTATTTGATGGGAATAATTATGTTTTAATATCTCCAGATGAATTAAGACTACCAGATTATGTAAAAAAGCAAGTTTTAGATACTCATAATATGAAATATGTTGAAGTTCAAAATTTAGATGAACAGATACAAAATCTTGATATACTTTATATGACAAGAATACAAAAAGAAAGATTTTTTTCAATGTCAAAATATACAAGATTAAAAGATTCATATATACTTGACAATGAAAAATTATCAAATGCAAAAGAAGATCTTGCTATTTTACATCCACTACCAAGAGTAAATGAAATTTCTGTTGAAGTTGATAATGATCCAAGGGCATTATATTTTAAACAAGTAAAATGTGGAATGTATGTTAGAATGGCATTAATATTAAAATTATTGGAGGCAAATAATGATTGAAATTACAAGTTTAAAAAATGGTATTGTTATAGATCATATTAAACAAGGCGTTGGAATAAAAATATTTAACATGCTTCATTTAGACGAAATTAACGATGAAGTTGCACTTATTTTAAATGCTACTTCCACTAGAATGGGGAAAAAAGATATAGTAAAAATTTCAAATAATATAGATTTTAATGTAGATGCAATAGCAGTTTTAGACCCAAATGCGACTATAAATATTATAGAAAATGAAAAAGTAGTTAATAAACTTCAATTAGAACTTCCAGAGACAATAGTTGGTGTACTTCAATGTCAAAATCCTGTTTGTGTAAGTACAACTGAAAGGGATGTTGAAAGTAAATTTATATTAGTTGATAAGAAACAAAAATTATATAAATGTGCTTATTGTGATCATTTTTATGATGTTGAGGAATAATGAAACAGATTTTCACGAATTTTGTAGCAATAGATAATAAAAAAATTTCAAAAAAAGATATCTATGTTGAAGATGGAAAAATAGTAGAAAAATTTGAAAAAGATAATTGTGAAATTATAGATTGTAATGGCTTATTTCTTTTTCCTTCTTTTTGTGACCTTCATGTTCATTTTAGAGATCCTGGATTTACATATAAAGAGGATTTAGAAACTGGTTCGTTATCCGCTTTAAAAGGGGGATATACAACTGTAAATTTAATGGCAAATACAAATCCTATTGTAAGTTCTGTTGAAATTTATAATGATATAATTAATAGGTCAAAAAAATTAGACCTTATTGATATATATCAAAGTTATTCTATAACTGAAAATGAAGATGGAAAAACTCTCGATCATTTAGATTTTATGCCAAAAGATGTTAAATTTATTTCTGACGATGGTCATGGTGTGGATGATGATTATACAATGTATTTAGCAATGAAGAAAGCTAAGGAATTATCAGTAAATATGACACTTCATGAAGAAGTAAAAAATTTATCTTCAATTGACTATAGAATTGCAGAAGATTTAATGACAATAAGAGATTGCTATTTATCATATGTTTTAAATAAAGAGATTCATTTTTCCCATGTTTCAACACAAGGATCAATTAAAGCAATTGAATATTTTAAAAAATTAGGTGCAGATATAACTTGTGAAGTTACTCCACACCATATTTATTTTTCAAATAGAAATGACCTTAAAGTAAATCCACCAATAAGAGAAGAAAGAGACAGAAAAGCTCTTATAAATGCAATTCAAAATAATATTGTAGATGCAATATCAACAGATCATGCTCCTCATAGTAAAGAAGATAAAGAAAAATCAGCTCCAGGATATATTGGCCTTGAGAGTGCCTTTGCGATTTGCTATAAAGCTTTAGTAGAAACAGGATATATTTCATTAAATAAGTTAATAGATATAATGAGTACAAAGCCATGTGAAATTTTAAAAATAAAAAAAGGTAAAATTGAATGTGGCTATGATGCTGATTTTACATTAGTTGATTTAGATTGTGAAAAATACATATATAGTGTTGATGACATAGTTTCAAAATCAAAAAATTCTCCATATATTGGCGAAACATTTTCAACAAGGATAAAAAAAGTATTTAAAAAAGGAGTTTTAAAATATGAATATAATTAATAAGCTTTATGAAAGAGTTTCTGAAAGAGGATTCGTATGTGTTGGACTAGATACATCTCTTGATTATATACCAAAAAAATATAAAGAAAATAAATCAATTGAGGATGCAATATTTCAATTTAATAAAGAAATAATTGATAATACTTATGATGTGTGTGCAATATATAAATTGCAAATAGCATATTACGAAGCAAATGGGATTGAAGGATTAAAAGCTTATAGAAAAACACTTAAATACTTAAAAGAAAAAGATTTACTTTCTATTGCAGATGTAAAGAGAGGGGATATTTCTGCAACTGCAAAAGAATATGCAAAAGCACATTTCTCAGGAGATTTTGAGGCGGATTTTGTAACATTAAGTCCATATATGGGAATGGATTCAATTGAACCGTTTGAAGAATACTTATCAAATGGTGAAAAAGGCGTTTTTGTTTTACTTCGAACATCAAATAAGGGTGCAAATGATTTCGAAACATTAAATGTAGATAATGATCATAAACTATTTTATGAAGTGGGCGATAAAGTAAAAAAATTAAATGATAAATATATTTCAGATTGTGGTTATGGTCCATTCGGCGTTGTTGTTGGTGCAACATATTCTGAAGAGGTAAAAAAGATAAGAAAAAGATATAATAATATGTTTTTTTTAATACCAGGATATGGTGCACAAAAAGCTGATAGTTTAAATGTTTTTAATTTAATGAATGATTTAAATGGTGGAATAGTTAATTCATCAAGAGCAATATTAAAAAACTATATGAACTTTAAAGACGGAGAAAATAAAATAGGTTTTTATGCAAGAAAGAAATGTATAGAAACAAGAGAGGAAATTTCTTCAAATGAAAACTAGCATTTTTGGAAAAGTTTTATCTAATAGAGAAATAAGTAAAAATGTATGGAAAATTGAAATAGATAAAAGTTTTGGTTCACTTCCAGGTCAATTTTTTATGCTAAAAGTAAAAAGTTTTGCCACAGATCCTTTATTATTTAGACCATTTTCACTTTGTAATGAAACAGAAAAAAGCATTACATTCCTTTATTTAATAAAAGGAAAGGGAACAAATATTTTAAAGGAACAGAAAAAGGGTGATGAAATAGAACTTATAGGACCTTTAGGAAATGGATTTGAAATAAAAAATAAAGATAAAATTGCTCTTGTTTCTGGCGGAATTGGCATAGCGCCAATGTTAATGCTTGCAAAAAAACTTAAAGTAAAACCAGATTTATATGCAGGATTTTCGGATGAAGAATTTTTTATTGAAGAGTTTAAAGACCATGTACAAAATATCATAACTTCAAGTGAAAAAAAAGAAGGAATATTTATAACTGAAAAAATTAATACAGATAATTATGATGTTATCTACTCATGTGGTCCTAATGGAATGCTTGAAACTTTAAGTAAAAAAAATAAAAATTCCAAGCTTTTCATTTCAATGGAATCTCACATGGCTTGTGGAATCGGAGCGTGTTTAGGGTGTAGTATAAAAAAAATGGATGGAACAAATGCAAGAGTATGCAAAGAAGGTCCAGTTTTTGATGCAAAGGAGATTTTTGGATGAATACAAAAGTAAAAATTTGTAATATTGAATTTAAAAATCCAGTTATAGCAGCAAGTGGTACATTTGGATTTGGAAAAGAATTTTCAGATTATTTAAATATAAATAAGCTTGGTGGCATTTGTTCAAAGGGATTAACATTAAATCCAAGTAATGGAAATAGTGGAATAAGATTATATGAAACCCCTTCAGGATTAATGAATTCAATAGGACTTGAAAATCCGGGTGTAAAACATTTCTTAAATGAAGAGTTAAAATATATGAAACAATTTGATACAGTTTCAATTGCAAATTTAGGTGGTCATAGCATATATGATTATGAAAAGGGAAGTGAGCTCTTAGAAGAATCTGATTGTGATATGATAGAACTTAATATATCTTGTCCCAATGTAAAAGATGGTGGAATGGTATTTGGAATAGACCCTAAAAAAGCAAGTGAAGTAATATCAAAAGTTAGAAAAAAAGTAACAAAACCTTTGATAGTTAAATTATCTCCTAATGTTACAGATATTTCTTTATTTGCAAAAATATGTGAAGATTTAGGAGCTGATGCTGTAAGTTTAGTAAATACATTTAATGCAATGGCAATTGATATATACAAAAGAAAGGCTGTATTTGACAACAAAACTGCTGGATTATCTGGCCCATGTATAAAGCCAATAGCATTAAGAATGGTATATGAGGCGTCAAATTCAGTGGATATCCCTGTAATAGGAATTGGAGGAATTATGAATTACAAAGATGCAATAGAATTCATAATGGCAGGAGCAAGTTTAGTTGAGGTTGGAACTGCAAATTTTATAGATTATTTTTCAATGATAAAAATAATAGAAGGAATTGAAAAATTTATGATAGAAGAAAAAATAAATGATATTTGTGAAATAAAAAACATTATAGGAGATTAATATGGATAGAACTCAAGAATTATTAAAAAAATCAAATGCATTAATGGAAGGACATTTTCTTTTGTCAAGTGGAAAGCATTCAGATAAATATGTTCAAAGTGCAAAATTAATCGCTAACCCAAAATATTGTGAAGAAGTGGCAAACATAATTGCAGAAAAAGTAAAAAAAGATAATTTAGATGTAAGTTTATGTGTTGGTCCTGCAATGGGAGGAATAATTATTGCTTATGAAGTTGCAAGATCTCTTGGCGTAGGCGCTTTCTTTACTGAAAGAGTTGAAGGCAAAATGAAACTTAGAAGAGGATTTGAAATTAAAAATACCGATAAAATTCTTTTGGTTGAAGATGTAATAACTACAGGGAAATCATCTTTTGAAACAGTTGAAGTTTTAGAAGCTTTAGGCGGAAAAGTAGTTGGTCTTTCATGCATTGCAAATAGAAGTAAACAAACAGAAATTAATAATTTGAAAATTTATTCTGCAACAGAAATTGATATAAATAGTTGGGATGAAAAAGATATACCTGAAAGGTTAAAAAATATTCCTTTAGTAGAACCTGGTAGCAGACATTTGAAAAAGTAATTGACATATGTTTTAAATTATGATATAGTGTAATATATTTGTAACTTTTGTTACATTTTGTAACACTATAGGAGATGATATGATTAATAAACATAAAGTCATGTTATCATTACTATCAATGTGTTTGGCAGGTGTGCTGATTTTTATGAGTGATTCTTTTGCAGATAAACAAACAGAAGCTTTTGAAAATGGAATCGGTGAGATCAATGACATAATTGATGATCTTACAAAATCTAAGATTGATAGACGTGATAAATTACAAAAAGATTTAGATATCTTTAAAGATTCAAATACAAAAAAGATAGACAAAGATAATATGTTTTACATAACATATAAAACCGGCTTAAGCAAGGATGAACTTGAACAAGGTTTAAAAGATACACAATTAAAAGGTCTTGGTGAAGATTTTAAAAAAGCTGAAGAAAAATATGGAATAAATGCTATTTTTTTAATGGCAATGGCAAAACATGAATCTGGTAATGGTACAAGTTTTCTTGCAAATGAAAAAAACAATTTATTTGGATTTAATGCAATAGATCAAGATCCTATGGGAGCAAGTAAAAATTTTAAATCAAAGGCTGAATCAATAGATTATGTTGCAAATTTTTTAAGAAAAAATTATTTAAATGAAGACGGAAGATTTTATAATGGTACTTCAGCTGAAGATATAAATATTTCCTATGCATCTGATCCTAAATGGGCAGAAAAAGTTGAAAGTCTAATGATTGAAGTCGCATATAATATTCTTGATTATAAAATAAATTTAAATTAGTATGAGATAGTAATTAAAGCTATCTCTTTTTTAAATAAAAAATAGAAAAGTATAATTATATTTATAATGTAAAAATATAATTTTTAAAAGGGGAAATATGAAATCACAATATAAAATATGGTCTGTAAATTTTGAAACAAAAGTAGGAGATATAGATAAAAACAAGAATGAAATAGAAAATATTTTAATAGATGCACAAAAAAGCCGTGTAAAATTGGTAAGTTTTCCAGAACTATCTTTAACGGGAAGTTCTTTAGGAAATTTATTTGAAAATAATTATATTTTAGAAAATTCACTAAAAGCTTTTTATGAATTATTAAATTTTTCAAATAAATTAGATTTGTTATTTACTATTGGATTTCCTTTAAAATTATATGGAAAAATATATAATTCGATATTTTTGATTTTTTCAGGGAAAGTTTTAAGTGTATCTTTAAAGAAAAAATTAAAAGATTCTGAAAAATCAATTTTTTCTGAATTTAAAGAAGATTTTTCAAATTTTGATATAGGTGAAAAAAAATATGAAATAGATTCAAACGAAATTAATATTGGAATTACAATTGGAGAAGATGAGTTAGATGAAATTCCAAAGAGTTTAATTCTAAAGAAATCAAATAGGAAATTTATTCTTAATCCATCTGCAGAATACAGGTTTGCTCTTTCAAATAAGAAAAAAATAGAAGATATAAAATATCTATCAAAAAATTCAATTTACATTTATTCTTCACAGGGAATGGGAGAGAGCTCTACAGATAACTTATTTTGTGGATTAAATGTAATTTCAAAAAATCAAAAAATAATAAGTTCTTCTACAAATAAACTTTCTCAGGCAATAATTTATGAAAATAAATGTGATTTTGAAAAAGGATTTTCTTTTGAAAATACATATAATTATGAATTTAATATTTCAAAATTTCCATATCTACCAAAAGAAGAAGAAAAAGAAGACTTTTGTGAAGATATTATTGAAATAATTTCAGATGGTCTTTTAACAAGATTAAAAAAAATAAATACAGAAAAAGTTGTAATAGGCATTTCTGGTGGATTAGATTCTACAATGTCTTTAATTTCAATAAATAGAGCATATGAAAAATCAAATATTGATAAAAAAAATATATATTGCTACACTTTACCTGCATTTGGTACTAGTGATATCACTAAATCAAATGCAAATGAATTATGTAATGCATTAGGACTTAAATTAAATGAAATTAATATCACAGAAAATGTTAGAACTCATTTAAAATCAATAGGTCATGATTTAGTAACTCCTGATAAAGCATATGAAAATGCTCAGGCAAGAGAAAGAACTCAAGTTTTAATGAATATTGCTAATATGAAAAATGCAATAGTAATTGGAACAGGAGACCTTTCAGAACTTGCACTCGGATTTGCTACGTATAATGGAGATCAAATGAGTAATTACAGCTTAAATGGTTCATTATCAAAAACCGTAATAAGATATATTATAAACTATATATCAGAAAATACAGATAATAAAAATCTTTCAAAAGTTCTTAAAAAAATATTAAATACTCCTGTAAGCCCTGAATTAAAGAATGAAAATTCGAAAAATATAACACAGAAAACTGAAGATATAGTAGGTCCTTATGAACTTATTGATTTCTTTATATATTATTTACTTGAAAAGAAAAATACTCCACAAGAAACAATTACTTTGGCATTAAATGCGTTTAGTAACAAATATGATAGAGTAACTATAACTAAATGGATGAAAGAATTTATAAAAAGATTTTTTTCAAATCAATTTAAAAGATCATGCATGCCTGACGGTCCGAGTGCATTAGAATTTGGCTTTTCTCCAAGAAATGGATTTAAAATTCCATCAGATATGTCATATGATTTTTTTGTTAAAGATATAGATAATTGAATTTAAATCTAATATAATTATCAATTTTATTTTATTGCTATAAATAAATATCATGTGTATAATAACAAGGAACACCCGTAGTACAACGGTAGTATGTTGGCTTCCGAAACCAAAGACAGGGGTTCGATTCCCTTCGGGTGTGCCATACTAAATATAACTTGAATTTTAAATAATTAAATAAAAGGAGAGGTAACTCTCTTTTTTAATACCTATATAAATTTAATTTGGAGATTAAAGTGAAAATTATTATTTCCCCTGCTAAAAGATTTATAAAAAGTAATTATTTAGCAAAAGAAAATTTGTTATTTCTTGAAGAAAGTAAATATCTTGTTGAAAGATTAAGAAAGTATACTATAAGTGAAATTGCAAATATTTTTAAAGTAAATGATGAAATTGCAATAAAAACTTACTATGACTATAAAGAATTTGATTTTAATGATTTAAAAAATCCTGCTTTTTTTTCATTTGATGGTTTAGTTTATAAGCAGTTTTCAAATAAGTATTTTAATGATTTAGACTATTTAAATTCACACGTTTTTATAATTGATGCTCTTTTTGGATTGTTAAAACCTTTTACAGGTATACGTGATTATAGGCTAGATATGAATACTTTTGGAGCTAAATTATATAAATTTTGGGCAGATAAAATTTATAGAGAAATTTATAAAGAACATGATACTATTATTAATTTAGCAAGTGATGAGTTTTCTAAACTTGTTTATAAATATTTATCTTATGAGGATATATTTATAGATATTAGTTTCTTAGATTTTAAAAATGGTAAATATAAAATAACTCCGACATGGGCAAAAGAACAAAGAGGAAGAATGCTTTTTTATATAATAAGTAATAAAATTGAAAATGTAGAGGAGCTGATAAATTATACAAACGATGGTTATAAATATAATCTATCACTATCAAATAATAAAAAAATGGTTTTTTCAAGAAATTAAAATTTTTATAAATTTATTTTAGTATTAATTTTATAATTTATTTTGAAAGAACTTTTGAAATAAAAACAAAACAAATAATATTATGAAAATGCCAGATGAAATATTTTTTGTGTAAATCTGTAATAATATTGTAAGTAAAGTTAAAAGTATAATTAGCCAATATTTTTTTAAAATTTTCATATTCCAAAACCTCCATTTATATCTAAAATTTCACCTGTTATATAACTTGCTTTATCGGATATTAAAAATTCAATAGCATCAGCAATTTCATCTGGTTTTGCAAATCTTCCTGCGGGAATTTCGTTTAAAATAAATTCTAAATCAGACTTATTTCCAATATTTTTCATCATATTTGTGTCTACTACACCTGGTGCAATTGCATTTACTCTAATATTTTCAAATGAAACTTCTTTGGAAAGGGCTTTTGTAAAAATATTAATAGCTCCTTTTGACGATGAATAAGCAACTTCATTTGAAGCACCTACCTTTCCCCAAATAGATGAAACATTTATTATTACTCCATATTTATTTGAAATCATACTTTTTAAAGCTCTCTTTGAGCAAAGAAAAGTTCCGTTTAAATTTGTTGAAATAATTTCATTCCATTTAGAATAAGATGTATCTTGCAGTAGCCCATAATTTGATATTCCAGCATTATTTATAAGAATATCTACTTTTGAAAAATTTCTTTCTGCTATATTAAACATATCATCAACTTCTTTTTCATTAGTAACATCAGCTTTAACAGCAATGCACATTGGATTAATTTCCCTAAGATTTTTTAGCAAATCAATCGCTTCTTTTTTACTTTTATTATAATTTAAAACTATATTATAATTATTTATTAATTTTTTTGAAATTGCACTTCCGATTCCACCAGAAGCACCTGTAATTAAAATTGTTTTCATAAAAAAATAATATCATATAAGATAATAAATGTAAATATAAAACATAATATGATTTTTATTAAAAATATTAGTTAGAATTAAAATAAATAATCATAAAAAACTGAAAGAAGAGAATAATACATTCATCTTACTTTCAGTTTTTTAAATGTTTTTGAAATTTTATTCACATAAAAATTTATCTATATTTTTAGCCGCTTCTTTTCCTGCACCCATTGCAAGTATAACTGTTGCAGCACCTGTAACAGCATCTCCTCCTGCAAAAACAGCTTCTTTTGTTGTTTTAGTTGATTCATCTATTATAATGCAACCTTTTTTATTTGTCTGAATTTCTTTTGTAGTATCTTTAATTAAAGGATTAGGACTTTGACCGATTGCAATTACAACAGTATCAAATTCGTAAGTTTCAAATTCTCCTGTTGCAATAGGTCTTCTTCTACCAGATTCATCTGCATCACCCAATTTCATTTTTTCTACTTTTACTTCTTTAACATTTCCATTTTCATCTGCAATAATTTCAACAGGATTATGTAAATTTAAAAAGTTAATTCCTTCTTCTATTGCATGTGCTGATTCTTCTTTTCTTGCAGGCATTTCATCAAAACTTCTTCTATAAATAATTGTTGCATCTGTTCCAAGCCTTTTAGCACATCTTGCAGCGTCCATAGCAACATTTCCACCTCCAACAATTAAAGTTTTCTTTCCAACTTTTATTGGAGTTTGATATTCTGGAAATTTGTATGCTTTCATCAAATTGATTCTTGTTAAAAATTCATTTGCAGAATATACTCCATTATAATTTTCACCTTTTATTCCTAAAAAATTAGGAAGCCCTGCTCCTGTTGAAATATATACTGCTTTGTAGCCTTCATCAAAAAGATCGTCAACTGTTTTTGTTCTTCCTATTACTGTATTTCCTACAAATTTTACTCCAAGACCAATTACATTTTTAAGCTCTTCTTGAACTATAGATTTAGGAAGTCTAAATTCAGGAATACCATACATTAAAACTCCACCAGCAACGTCAAATGCTTCAAAAATTGTAACATTATATCCACATTTAGCAAGATCACTTGCACAAGTTAAACCTGAAGGGCCAGCGCCTACAACAGCTACTTTTATGTTTTTTGAAGTTATTTCTACTGGCTTTGAATATTTTTTTGCCATATGTTCATCAGCTACAAATCTTTCAAGACGTCCTATGGCTACTGGTTCTCCGTTTTTACCTCTAGTACATGATCCTTCGCATTGATTTTCTTGTGGACAAACCCTACCACAAACTGCAGGCAAATTATTTGTTTCTGTTATTTTCATGTAAGCTTTTTCTAAATCATTATTGACAATCTCTGTAATGAATTCAGGAATTTTAACTCCAACAGGGCAACCGCTTATACATGGAGAATTTTTGCAATGAATACATCTTTCGGCTTCTTCTTTTGCCATTTCTAAAGTATAGCCTATTGCAACTTCTTCAAAATTTTTATTTCTTATATTTGGGTCAAGATGAGGCATTTTGACTTTTTCTTTTGTCATATTATATTTTGCCATTTCGAACTCCTCCAGTTAAATTACAGATATGATCATATTCAATTTTTTCTTTTTCTTTGTACATTTTTCCTCTAAGCATTGATTCATTCCAATCTATTTTAGAAGCATCAAAATCAGGACCATCTACACAGGCAAATTTCATTTGACCATCTACTGTAAGTCTACAGCATCCACACATTCCTGTACCATCAACCATTATTGAATTCATACTTGCAATGGTATATATATTATTATCATTAGCAATTTTTGCTACATTTTTCATCATTATCATTGGTCCTACAGTGATTACTGCGTCGTATTTTTTACCATTTTGTATTTGACTTAATAATATATCTGTTACAAAACCTTTTTGTCCATAACTTCCATCATCAGTTGCAATAAAAAGATTTTGACTGTTGGCTTTAAGTTCTTCTTCTAAAATGATGATGTTTTTAGTTCTAAATCCAACTATAACATCAACGTTTGCACCTAAATTATGTAAGTATTTTGCTTGAGGATATGATATTGCAACTCCTAATCCTCCGCCAACAACGCAGACATTTTTTCCTTTAAAATCATCAAGTTCAGTAGGTTTTCCAAGAGGACCTACAAAATCAAGAAAACCATCGCCCTCATTTAGCAAACTCATTCTATATGTAGTAGCTCCAACCGTTTGTACTATAATTGAGACATTTTCTTCATCTACATCAGATATAGTAAAAGGAACTCTTTCGCCTTTTTTATCAATTCTTAGCATTATAAATTGACCAGGCTTTGCTCTTTTTGCAATATCAGGTGCTTTGACCACATATTTGGTCATTTCTTCATTCAAATTAATTTTTTGAACTATCTTTGCCATCTGATTCCTCCTTTTTGAAATATAAAGTATTTAGCAAATAAATTATATATCTAAATAATAGTTTAATATAAATAAATAAATAAATCAAACAATTGTTTGATTTTGAATTACATATCAAAAGAAGTAAGATTTTAATAAATAGAATGGAGTATATATGAAAAAATACAGTAACAAAGAATTAATTAAGAGATTTCTTCCCTACTATGGAAAACATATAAAAATCTTTGTAATTGATTTAATAAGTGCAGGAATGACAACCGTTTTGGAAATAATTTTACCTTTAATTTTAGGATTTTTAACGGACTCTGCAACTAATAGAACCTTAACATATAAATTAATTTTTAATTTAACTTTTATTTATGCAATTTTAAAAATTATAGAATTATCTGGAAAATATTTTATGCAATCTATAGGCCATATAATGGGAGCAAAAATTGAACAAAATATGAGATCTGATGTTTTTTCTCATATTCAAACATTGTCAGATTCTTTTTTTAATGAAAATAAGGTTGGAGTTCTTATGAGTAGAATAACAACAGATTTATTTGACATTACAGAATTTTCACATCATGTTCCTGAAGAATTTTCGATTGCAATTATTAAAATAGTAATTTCACTATTAATTTTAATTAGAATAAATGTTCCTCTTGCATTAGCTATATATATATTAATACCTGTAATGTTTTTTGCATCAGCAAAAAAAAGGAGAGATTTTAGGAATTCTCAATTAATGCAAAGGAAACAAATTGGCGAACTTAACAGCAGAATTGAAGATTCATTCCTTGGTATTAAAGTTGTAAAAAGTTTTGCAAATGAGAATATTGAAAAAGAAAAATTTGAAAAAGACAATTCTAAATTTGTATCTATAAAAAAAGTAATGTATCATGCAATGGCACAGTATAATATGATTAATCAATTTTTTGCTGGAGTTATGTATATAGTCATTATTTCATTTGGAGGTTCTTTAATTATAAATGGAAGAATTTCAGCTGGTGATTTAGTAACTTTTGTATTATATTTAAACACACTTGTTGCAACAATCGATAGGCTTGTATCTTTTACAGATCAGCTTGAAAAGGGAGTGACAGGAATTGAGAGATTCGTAGATATAATGGATACAAAAACTGACATATATGATTTAGATGGATCAAAAGAATTAGAAAATGTTAAAGGAGATATTACTTTTGATTCAGTTTCTTTTTCTTACCCCTCATCAAACGAAAAAGTACTTGATAACATTAGTTTTGAAGTTAAAACAGGAAAAAATATAGCATTAGTAGGCTCATCTGGTGTTGGAAAATCAACAATTACAAATTTAATTCCAAGATTTTATGATGTAGATGAAGGTGAAATTTTAATAGATGGGAAAAACATAAAAAATTTTACTTTAGAAAGTTTACGTGACAATATTGGAATTGTACAGCAGGATGTATATTTATTTGGCGGAACTGTTGAAGAAAATATTAAATATGGAAAGCCTGATGCAAGTGATGAAGAGGTTATAGAGGCTGCAAAACTTGCAGGTGCTTATTCTTTTATAATGGAATTGCCTGATAAATTTAACACATATATTGGTGAAAGAGGACTGAAACTTTCTGGAGGTCAAAAGCAAAGAATTTCAATTGCTAGAGTATTTTTAAAGAATCCACCAATTTTAATTTTAGATGAAGCTACAAGTTCTCTTGATAATAAAAGTGAAAAAATCGTTCAAGAATCATTAGATAAATTAGCAAATGGAAGAACTACAATTACAGTTGCTCACAGGCTATCTACAATAATAAATTCAGATGAAATATTAGTTTTAACAAAAGATGGAATAAGTGAAAGAGGTAGTCATAATGAACTTTTAGAGAAAAAGGGCATATATCATGATTTATATTATTCGAATATAAAAGAAATTTAAAATATACGAAAATAATTTCAAGAAATGGGAGAAAAAATTGAAAATTATAGGAAAAATTTTACACGCAATATCTACTGCTTTATCATTTGTATTTAATTTTTTAATAAACATTATTGATTTGCTTGTAAGTCTATTTGAAGGAATTAGACAATTACTTCTTGCTTTTTTTACGTTAGCATGTGGTATGTTCTTTTTTGCACCAATATTTTTTTTTACAATACCAAGAAAAGTGATGATAGCAATTATGATAATAATGATATTTCCAATTCTTGGAAGTGGATTTGTTTCTTTCTTAAGATATGCAAATTATACTATAACTGAATGGCTTTATGATAAGTCTGATGCCATGATATCAGGTAAAGCTTATAATAAAACAATAGGAGATTATTCTGAGAAATACAAAGAGCAGCAGGAAAGAATAAGAAGAAAAAAACAGGAAGAAGAGTGGCATAGACAACAGGAAGAGGCTAATAGAAGATTTAGAGAATTTTTTGGTGGATTTTCAAATTATCAATATGATTTTGATGGACAAAATAATTATCAAAGTTTTAACGGAGATGGTATTAATTTAAATTTCATTGAGAAATATGAAAAATCTTGTGATACTTTGGAAGTTTCTTATGATGCTGATAAATATCAAATAAAGTTAAATTATAGAAAACTTGCAAAAAAATATCATCCTGATTTAAACAAAGATCCAGGTGCAAAAGAAAAATTTCAAGAAATAAATTCAGCATATGAATTTTTAACAGATGAAAATATACAAAAATATAAAAATATAAAATTAAATAATTATAAGAATTAGTTCAAATATTTTTTACCGGATTCTATTTTTAAAATATATGTTTCCGGTTGTTTTGTATTTTGTAAATTTAAGTATTATGGAGTAGTCATGAAAATTTGTTTTTATAAAACATGGAAAAGAATATTTAAAAAAATAAATATTTCATATATTTTTGTGGTATTTACCTTGATAATTATTGGTGTAATAGCTTTTAGCGTAAAAATAGCTTATGATAAGGCAATCTCCAACATACTTACACCTGATGAATTGATAGATAGTTTTAATAAAAACATATCAAATGAAAATTTTGTAAAAATGAAAGAAATACTTATTTCAAAAAATAAAGATTATAATTTAGAAGATGAAGATGTTAAAAGAATAATTCATCTTCTTAATGAAGATAGTGATTATAAAAATTATGTAATTAACAAACTTAAAAATAATATAAATTCTAATAAAAAAGATAATTTATTTTCGCTTATAAAAACAGAAAATAGCGTTTTTGGGAAAAGCGAATATAAAATAGGAGTAGATACAATTAAAGTAGAGATAAATACTCCAGACTTCATAAAATCTACTATTGAAAATGAACATAACTCGAATTTTTATTTTCCAGGAATATACAGACAAAAATTCATTTCAGATGGTATTGAATTTAATACAGAAGTAAAAATATATGATAAAGATAAAAATTTTAAAGATAATGTTCAAAAGATAAAGTATGACGATTTACAAGAAGAAGATATATTGAGTGATTATGAAATAAATAGAGGAAACAGATATATAAGTATTAGGACTTTTGATTATACAAATAGTTATGTAATAATAGATGGTTTATTTACATCTATGAATGTTATTACCTTTAATAATATAAACCCTAAAGATTTACATGATGGACAAAGCATTCAAATAATTAAATTTTCTGATAAAAAAATTCTTAAAAGTAAAGTGAAAAAAATAAATGAAGGTGATGAGTATATAGATCTAGTTTTGGATTTTTGGAGTATTTGGTAATGGAAGAGAAGAACCAACACAAAATATATAATTCTAAAGATGCAATGAATCTTCTAGAAATAGCATCTTTAGCTGGGTCTTTAATGATTAAAAATGGAGCTGAAATTTATAGAGTAGAAGATACGGCTGAAAGAATTTTAAAAAGTGTAAAAGAAGTTGGTGAAGTGGATGTTTTTGCAACAAACAATGTTATAATAATTTCATTTAATGTAAATGATGAAATATTTACAAATGTAAAAAGCGTTAAAGCAAGAAGTAATAATTTAAATGCTATAAATTATATAAATTCTTTTTCTAGAAATTTTGTTGAAGGAAAGTATTCATTTAAACAGAGTTTGGATATTTTACATAAAAAAGAAAAAATAGAAAGTATTTATGATTTCAAAAAAATATTTGGAACACTACTTGTTTCATTTTTTTATACTGCAATGTTTAAAGGTAGTATTATTGATTGTTTTGTATCGCTAATTGTTGCATTATTAGTTTCAATTATAATGAGAGCAATAGAAAAAAAGAAATTAGGTTATTTTTTAGAAAATTTTATAAGCGGCATTTTAGATTCTATTTTTGCAATTTCTTTTTTAATAATTTTTAAAAATTTAGATATAAATATAGTTATAATAGGTACAATGATGCCATATTTACCAGGACTTTTAATAGCAAATTCTGTAAGAGATATGATGAGTGGTGATTTAAATAGTGGTCTTATAGGATCAAGTACGGCTATACTAACTTCAGCCGCATTAGCTTTTGGAGTTTCAATTCCTTTATCGATTTATTTGAGGTTAATGTAATGTATTATTTGCTACAATTTATTTTTTCAGCAATAGCAACTATGGGTTTTGGATATTACTTTCAATGCCCAAAAAAATCTATAATTTTTTGTGGGATTTCTGGTGCGATAGCACGGATTATTTTTCAATTTTTAAATATTAACTATGGAGAATATTTTTTAGGGAATTTTTTAGGGGCAATTGTAATAGGGTTTTTAGGCGAATTTTATGCAAGAAAATTTTTAATGCCATCTTCAATATTTATAATTCCAAGTTTGACAGTTTTATGTCCTGGAAATGGAATTTATTATACAATGTATAACCTTGTCACAGGAAATAGAGCAAAAGCATTGTCGAATTTTACAGAGACTATTATGACCGCAGGAATACTAGCATTTGGAATATTAATTGCATCTGCAAGTTCTAGATCTTTAAATGGATTTAAAAGAAGAAAAAATGAGTTTTCAAAAAACAATCAGAAAAAAATAATTAAATTTTAAAATAGAAAACTAAAAATATTAAAAAATTTTGGAGAGAAGATGAGATTAAATAAATATATTGCTCATTCTGGAATTTGTTCAAGAAGGAAAGCTGACGAATTAATAAAAAAAGGTTTTGTAAGTGTTAATGGAAAAATAGTTAAAGACTTTTCATCAGATGTAAATATTGAAGATGATGTAAAAATTTTTGGGAAAAAAATAATTCCTGAGAATAAAGTATATATAAAATTAAATAAACCTGTTGGTTTTATATCTTCTAATTATGACCCTCATAATAAAAATAGTGTAATTGATTTAGTTAAAGTTGAAGAAAGAATTTTTCCAATCGGAAGGCTTGATAAAGATAGTCATGGCTTGATACTTTTAACAAATGACGGAGAAATTTCTAATAAAATTATTCATCCATCAAAAAAAATAGATAAAGAATATATAGTTAAAGTTTCAAGAAATTTAAAAGAATATGAATTAGAAAAATTTAGAAGTGGAATTTTAATTGACGGAAAAAAAACATCAGATGCTAATATAGAAAAAATCAATGAAAAATTATATAAAGTTATTATACATGAAGGAATGAATCGACAAATAAGAAAAATGTTTAAATATTTTAATGTATATGTACTTGATTTAAAAAGAATTAAAATTGGTGAAATTAAACTTGATAATTTAGAAGAAGGAAAATTTGTTAGATTAACTAGTAAAGAAATTAAATACTTAAGGAATCTGAAATGAAGTTAGCAATAATTGGCGCAGGGCCAAGTGGAATGTTTGCAGCTTTAAATGCAAAAACAAGTACAAATGAAGTTTATTTATTTGAAAAAAATAAATTTATAGGGAAGAAATTATTAATAACTGGAGGCGGAAGATGTAATATTACAAATAATTCTAAAAACCAGTTTTTCAGTGATAATATTATAAATGGTAAAAAATTTTTACATAGTTCTTTGAGTCAGTTTTCAAATTTTGATTTGATTAAATTTTTAGAAAGACATGGAATTAAATTATATTCTCAAGGAAATAAAATTTTTCCAAAAAGTCAGAATTCTAAAGAAATTTTAAATTTATTGATTGACTTACTCAAAGAAAAAGGAATAAAAATTATTACAGAAACTGAAATAGAAGAAATTTCATTTTCGGATTTTTTTATTCTCAAAACAAATTTAGGAGTTATGAATTTTGATAAAGTTCTTATTGCAACAGGAGGTTTTAGTCATCAGGAAACAGGTTCAACTGGTGATGGATATAGATTTTCAAAGAAATTCGGCCATTCTATTTTTCCATTAAAGCCAGCACTTTCTTCTATTTTGGTGAAAAATAGTTTTGTAAAAAATATTTCAGGAGTAAGTTTAAAAAATGTAGAAGTTTTTATTAAAGAAAAAAATAAAAGAATATCAGAATTTGGTGATGTTGTTTTTACTTTTAATGGAATTTCAGGGCCTGCAGTTTTAAATATATCTTCAAAAATAAATCGAAAAAAATTTGATAAAATATATATCGACTTATATCCACAAATGAATAATGAAGATATTTTAAAAAAATTTAATTTCATAGTTAAAGAAAAAATAAATATGAATATAAAAAATATACTTAAATCGGTTATAACAGAATCAATGTTGGATATTATTTTAAAAAAAAGTGGAGTAGATAAGAATAAAAAAGGAAATCAAATCACAAAAGAAGAAAAGAATATGATAATCCATACTCTTAAATTTTTCGATTTAGATTTTTTAAATTTTAATAAAATAAATTTTGCAACAGTAACAAGTGGTGGAGTTAACCTTAAAGAAATAAATCCAAAAACAATGGAATCAAAACTAAAGAAAAATTTGTATTTTGCAGGAGAAGTAATGAATATCGATGCATTGAGCGGTGGCTTTAATTTGCAATTAGCTTTTTCAACGGGGTTTGTTGCTGGTATAAATATGGGAGAAAATAATGAAAGATAAATATATTATAGCACTTGATGGTCCAAGTGGGGCTGGGAAAAGTACAATTTCAAAATTAATTTCACAAAAATTAAACATAGAATATTTGGATACAGGTGCAATGTATAGAGCTGTAACTAAATATTTTTTAGATAATAATATTGAATTAGAAAACGATGATGAAATTAAAAATACTCTAGATAAAATAAAAATAACTTTTGAATCTGGAGATATTTATTTGAATAATGAAAATATTTCAGATGAAATTAGGACTGAAGAAATAAATTCAAATGTATCTTTTATTTCAAGTCTAAAAAGTATCAGAGAGTTTCTTGTAAATGAACAAAGAAATATTTCTAAAAACAAATCAATAATTTTAGATGGAAGAGATATAGGAACTGTTGTTTTTCCAAATGCCGATTATAAATTTTTTCTAACTGCAAGTTCAGATGTAAGAGCAAAAAGAAGGTATGACCAAGATATTACAAATGAAACTTTTGAAGAAATAAAATCAAGTATAGAAAAAAGAGATTATTTTGATTCTCATAGAGAAATTTCTCCTTTAAAAAGAGCTTGTGATGCAATACTAATTGATAGTTCAAATTTAACGATTGAACAGACAGTTAATGAAATAATAAATGTAATTAAGGGGTAATATGTATTTATATTTTTTTGCAAAATTTATTTTATCTATTTTATATAAAATCATTTTTAGAGTTGAGTTTAAAGGAAAAGAAAAAATTCCTAAAAATGAGAATTTTATAATATGCTCAAATCATAAGAGCATGCGGGATCCTATAACTTTGGCTATACTTTTTCCAAAACAAATTAGATTTATGGCTAAAGAAGAATTGTTTAAAATAAAGCCTTTAGCTATATTATTTAAAATAGCTGGAGTTTTTCCAGTAGATAGAGATGGAAATGATTTATTATCTCTTAAAAAAGCCTTATCAATTTTAAAAAACAATGAAATATTAGGAATTTTTCCAGAGGGTACAAGAGTAAAAGAAATAAAAAAAGAAAATTTTAAAGAAGGAGTATCATTTCTGGCAATTAAAGCAAAAAGTAACATAATTACAGTTAATATAAAAGGTGACTATAAATTTTTATCTAAAATAAATGTTGAAATAAAAGATAATATAGAAATAAATAAATATCTTCAAACTAAGAATAAAAAGCAAGCAAGAGAAGAACTTACAAATGATATTTTTAGTTCAATTTATAAAGGTGAGGTAAAAGAACTTAAATGAAAATTAAAATAGCTGAGAATTTAGGATTTTGTTTTGGTGTAAAAAATGCAGTTGGTAAAGCTTATGAAGCACTTAATAATTCAAAATTTAAGGAAGTTTATTGCCTTGGTGAAATAGTTCATAATAAACAGCAAGTAGAAGAACTCGAAAAATTAGGAATGAAAACAATTGATGAAGAAGATATTGATACTATAGAGAATAGTATTATTATAGTTAGAGCTCATGGAGTAGCTGACAAAATAAAACAAAAAATTCAAAAGAAAAATAAACTAGTAGATGGAACTTGCCCTGTATTATTAGCTATATATAAACAAATACATTTATATGAAGAAAAAGGATACACAACAATAATTATTGGAGATAAAAATCATCCTGAAATAAAAGCTATGGAATCTTTCAGTGAAAATAGTATAATAGTCACTGACGAGATGCAAGCAAAAACTATAACTGACAGGAGAAAACTGTTTGTTGTTTCGCAAACGACAAACAAAGCAGATTTTTTTAATAATATATCAAATATTATTAGAAAAAATAATGATGATGTGGTAATAAAAAATACAATTTGTAATGCAACAAGGAAGAGACAATCTTCATGTGAGGAGCTATCTAAACAAGTTGATTGCATGGTAGTTGTTGGTGGATTTAATAGTTCGAATACGAATAAACTATTTCAGATAGCAGATGCCAATTGTAAGATGGTATTTAGAATCGAAACTGTTAATGATTTACCTTTGCAAAATCTCTCAAATTTTAATACAATAGGTGTAATCGCAGGTGCATCCACACCTGATTCGGTTATCGAGGAGGTAGTTGGTAGTATGGATAATTTTACAAGCGAAGATTTTATGAACAGCATTGAGGATAGCATGAAAAAAGTTTATCCTAGAGAAATTGTTAAAGGAAAGATCATCGAAGTTAAGGATGATGAACTTTTCGTTGATATACAATACAGATCTGATGGTATTGTAAAGCTTGATGAAATGACTGAAGAACAAAAAGAAAATCCAAAAGAACATTTTAGTATTGGTGATGAAATAGATGTTTATGTAATCAAACTTGATGATGGCGAAGGAAATGTTTCGTTATCTACAAGAAGAGTTGAAGGACTTAAAAGCTGGAAACAACTTGAAGAAGCATTTGAAAATGAAGAATTGGTTGAAGGAGAAGTAACAGGGTTTAACAAAGGCGGTTTAAATGTAAAAGTCAATGGACTAAACGGATTTATTCCTGCAAGCCATGTTGCAACTTATTTTGTTAAAAACTTCAAAAAATATGTTGGAGAAACATGGAAATTAAAAGTTTTAAGTGTTGATGAAAGAAAAAGAAGACTTGTTCTTTCTAGAAAAGATGTTATGGAAGATGAAATTGATAATGAGTGGAATAATCTTCACGAAGGTGACATTGTAAAAGGAACTGTTGCAAGACTTACAGATTTTGGTGCTTTTGTAGAAATTGGAGCACTTGATGGTTTACTTCATGTTTCAGATATTGCGTGGACAAGAGTTGAAGATCCTGCAGATATTTTAAAAGTTGGAGAGGAATTAGAAGTAAAAGTTTTAAAATTAAATAAAGAAAAAAATAGAATTTCTCTTTGTTTAAAACAAATAACAGAAAAGCCTTTTGAAAAATTTGTAAAAGATCATGAAATAGGTGATGTTGTAAAGGGAAAAGTGGTAAATCTTTTGGCATTTGGTGCTTTTGTAGAATTAGCTGATGGAGTTGAAGGATTAATCCATGTTTCAGAAATATCATGGTTCCATGTAGAGAAACCATCAGATGAACTTAACATTGGTGATGAAATTGAGGTAAAAATAATTTCTGTAGATAGTGAACGTGAAAGAATAGGTCTTAGTTTAAAGGCAATGAAAGAGCAACCTGAAAAACCTAAACAAGCACCTAGAAAACCTAGAGTAACTAAACAAGTTGCAAAGAAAAAAGATGATTCATTTGGTGATGATGCACTTCAAAATAACCTTGGATTATTTATTGAGCAACAATTAGAAGAAAGCAAAAATAACGAAAATTAATTTGGCTTTAATTAAAAACAGCTGCCATTCATTTATGAATATGCAGCTTTTTTATTTGGAGGATAGATGATAGAAGATAAAAAAATATTTGAAAAATATAACGATTTTTTTAAAGGAAAAAAATATAATATTACAACTTTTGGTTGTCAAATGAATGAACATGATTCTGAAAGAATTTCATTTTTGTTGGAAAAACTTGGATATACAAAAACAGATGACAGAAGTAAAGCTGATTTTATTTTATTTAATACATGTCTTGTAAGAGAAAATGCTGAGCTTAAATTATATGGACAAATTGGGAGTTTAAAAAAAATCAAACAAGAACATCCTGATAAAATTATAAGTGTATCAGGTTGCATGATGCAAACAACTGATGCTAGGAAAATAATAGAAGAGAAATATAAAAATGTTGATATAGTGTTTGGTACAAAAAATATTAATAAACTTCCTAAACTGATATTAGAATATCTTGAAACTGGAAAAAGAGTGTTTGATGTTTCTACAGAATATGAATTAAATGATTTTGTTGAGTATAACAACAAAAACAATTTTCAAGCATATGTTAATATTATGAGAGGATGCGATAATTTTTGTTCATATTGTATAGTTCCGTATGCAAGGGGAAGAGAAGAGTCTAGAAGACCTTCAGATATAATAGAGGAATGTAACAGTTTGGTTGAAAGAGGATTTAAAGAAATTACTCTATTAGGACAAAATGTAAATAGTTATGGAAATAAATCAAAATTTAATGCCTCATTTCCAGAACTTTTAGATAAAATAGCAAATATAAATGGATTAGAAAGATTAAGATTTATATCTAGTCATCCAAAGGATCTTACAAAAGATTTGATAGATGTAATGAAAAAAAATAATAATATTTGTAAATCGTTTCATCTTCCTCTTCAATCTGGTAGTGATAAAGTTTTAAATGAAATGAACAGGCATTATACATCAGAAAAATACTTAGAACTTGTAAAAATGTTAAGAAATTCTATGCCAGATATATCTATAACAACTGATATAATTGTTGGATATCCAACAGAAACTGAAGAGGATTTCTTACAAACTTTAGAGATTTGTAAAAAGGTTGAATTTGATTCGGCATTTACTTTTGAATATTCTCCAAGACCTGGAACAAGGGCTTCTAAATTAAAAAGTCTTGAAAAAGAAATTGTTCAAGACAGATTTGAAAGGCTTTTAAATGTTCTTTATCCTATTTTTAATAAAAAAAATAAGGAATATTTAGGAAAAACCGTACAAGTTTTGCTTGAAGAAAAAAGCAAAAATGATTCAGAAATGCTTTCGGGAAGAACCGACACAAATAAACTTGTTCATGTAAAAGCTCCAATTTCAAAAATAGGAGAAATAGTAAATGTAAAAATTAAAAAACATACATCTTTTACACTTGAAGGGGATATGGTTGATTAAGAATTATAAAAATTTTTATTTACAAATTACTTAATACAAGTACTATTTAAATGTAGCTGTGTGAGGAAATAAATTTATGAGGAAAAATAAATGAGGGATGCTATAGTTAAATCAAAAGCAAAACTTGGTAAGCTTCCAAAAAACGAAGATTTCGTTAATATTTTTTCTAAACCAAACTTAAATGATAAATTAAACTATATAAAAGATAAATTTAATTTAGATTTTGAAGATTATGATTTAAGAAAAATAGAATTGGAAATATTAAAAAAATTTAAAAGTGACATTTCAAGTTTTACAAAATATTTAAATGGAATAGATTTAAGTTTTTATAATAGCTATGTTTCAAAATATGAAATGAATTCATTAATAGATGTGATACAGAGCATATTTAATGGGACAATAAATGAAAATTATAAATTTTTAAAAGAAAATCCGTTTTCTGATATTTTTAAAATCAAAAAAGATATGAATTTTTCAGAATTAGTTAATAGTTTAGAACATACTAAATATTATAGAGTATTAAAACCATTTGAACTAAGTTCTAATTTAAAAAGAGAAAATATCATGTTTTTGATAACAAACAATTTGATTAAAGCTTATTATAGAGATGTAATTAGTATATGTGCTAAATATAAATTAAAAGAATCAAAATATTTATATGATTATATAGGCATTGAAATTGATTTATTTAATTTAGAGACAATATACCGATTATTAAGATTTTATGATATCGAGAAAAATGAAGTCTTTAATTATATGATTGAAGGTGGAAAATATATTGGAACAAAAGAACTTCTTAAATTATCTTCACTAAGTTATGATGAATTTATCTCAGAAATATCAAATTATACTTATTTTGACATATTTATTTCAAATAATAATTTTGAATTTATAAGTATAGAAAGAAATCTAAACAGATATATCATTAAGTTAAGCAAAAGATATTTGTCACAATCAGGAAGTGATATACTAAAAATAGTTTCTGCTATAAATATTATTTATATTTCTTTTGAAAATTTAAGAAGAGCATTGGAGATGAATGTTGAAATGACTGATAATGAAAAGCATATTTTGCTAAGTGAGGTATAAAATGGCTGTTGAAAAAATGTATCTTGTAAATATGTCTGCTGAGCTAGATGATCTTGATAATTTTCTTGATAAAATTATTAATGATATAGAAATACAACCAGTTGATGTTTTTACACAAATAGATAATAGAAACTTTTCTATATAAGTAAGTGAAAAAAATTTAGATAGAACTGTTGATTTCAACAGCGTTACTAGTTTTTCAACAGATGCTGTTTCAGCAGATATTGAAAAAAAAATCGAATCTATTGAAAAGTATATGGATATTAAAGAATCTACTGGAAATGATAGAATTGCTTTAAAAGAAATAGATGAATTATATGAAAAGATTAAAAATCTTATAGATGAAAAAGAAAAACTTGTAA
>JALEKO010000020.1 GCA_022769085.1 Peptoniphilaceae bacterium | reverse complement strand
ATTTTTTTCTTCCATTGCACGTCTATATAATTTATGACCTGATAATTCATAATAAACTGAAGAAATGCTACCATCTGAATTTCTAGAACGTATTTTGAAATTGCATTTTTTATTTAAAGTTTCTTCAATACTTAAACTTTCTTCTATTTCATTTTCTATAAATATAAAAGTGGATTTAGCTTTTTTATCAAACTGAATATCGTTTACCAAACTATCCTGAGTTTTTATATAAAAATTCATAATAGACTGAATTAAAATAAACATAATTGATGAAATAGCAATTGTAATAACCAACTCAATTAATGTAAATCCTTTATTCTTCATTTTTTCACTACCATATCTAACATAAAATCATCACATTTAACTTCTATTTTATTTAATCCAGTTTTAAATAAAGTAATACTTATGTTTAAATTAAATCCATCAATATTTTCATAATATTCACCTATATCTTTATTTTGATATATTTCAATTGCAGATTTCATTGCATAATTTCTTTTATAAGCGTAATCTGATTTTTTATTTAATTTTAATGCAATTTGAATTGAAGGCATAAAATAAATTGATATTATAGAAAGCAGTCCTATCACAACAATAACTTCTATCAAAGTAAATCCTCTTTTTTTCATACTTCCTCTATTTTTATAAATCCTATTGCCGGCAAAATTTTTAAATTGTATTTCTTTTTTTTGCCATATATTTTATAAGTATCACTTTTTTGAGAAAGTGTTCCTCTATTTCTATAACTGATAATTGACAATCTTTCAGATAGTTTTATGTAATTTAAATTCACTTTTTTTATAATCTTTTTTTTGCTATTTAAGTTATAATTTATAGAATAATTATCTTTTTTAAAAAAAATATCATAATCTCTTCCTGTTATTATTGACATTTCTTTACAATAATCTAAATCATTTAGCAAAGTATTTATTTCTTCTTTTTCATAAAACGAATCAAATATATTAAATTTTAAAGTTACCATTGCTAAAATAATTGAAATTATAGATAAACTTATCAATAATTCTATTAGGGTAAAACCTTTATTTTTCATTAATTTCTCCGTAATATATAAATAAAAGAAATCAGAATAAAAATTGCAAAAGGAATTTTTATTTTAAAACTTTTTTTCAAAATTGCAATTATAAGTCCTAAAAAAGCACCTATCCATATAGCTACAAAAACAAATAATAAAAGATTTTTCGAATTTACAAATGCAAAAAGTGATAAAAACAAATAGTAATCCCCATCTCCTATATTTTTACCACTCAAATAATATATTATTAAAAAAATAATTGAAAAAATTAAAATAAATTTCAAAAAATCAAAGTCAAATATTCTATTATTAAGTATAAAAATAATTGACAATAATGCATTAATTAAAATTAATTTCATATATATATCAAATGTTTTAATATCTATTACAGATATTACAAAAGTATTTAAAATAGCTAAAAGTATTAAAATCTTATTTAGATTAAATTCTAAATTATAAAAGTATATAAAAAATACAACTCCAATTAAAAATTCTGACAAAGGATACCAAATTGATAATTTTTTATTACAATATCTACACTTTCCATTAGTACTAATAAAACTTATTAGTGGAATTAAATCATAAAATTTAAGCGTTTTTCCACAATAATCGCAGTGACTTCGTGGAAATACAATACTTTCAGAATTAATAATTCTATATATAACTAAATTTAAAAATGAACCAATACACATTCCCATTAAGAAGATGTATATTCTAATTATCATTTACCACCCTCTGTTTTTATTTCATCTGGTTTTACAGTTATTTTGCCACTTTGAACTGTGACTTCGTAAGATTTTTCTTTAATTTGTTTAATTCCATTTGGTATCTCAGGCCATTTTTCTATATATTCTTTAGCATCTTGAGAATCTATTCCAGTCCATGTAAAATCAGTTAGACCATCTGCAATTGCTGTTGAAGCTGCAGTTTGAAGCATTCTTACATTAGTATTATGAGCTGTGATAGCTGCCTTTTCTCTTGAAGCTGAATACTTTGGAACAGCAACAGCTACTAGAATTGCAAGTATTGCAATTACAATAATAAGTTCAATGAGTGTAAAACCTTTTCTTTTCTTTTTCATTAAATCCTCCATTAATTAATAGTTTAATGCATTAATTGAATCAAACATAGGAATAGCTATAGAAAAAACAACAAAACCAACTACTATAGACATTATTATAATAAGAATAGGTTCAGAAATTTCACTTAACTTTTTTAATTTAAAAATATATTCTTTAACATAATACTCTGAAGTTTTTTTCATTGTTTCAATTAAACTTCCAGTTTTCTCTCCAACATCAAGCATTGATACAAATAAATTGGAAAAAAATTTTCTATTTGAAAAACTTTTAGATATCGTATTACCCATTAATAAATCATTTTCAATTTTTTTAAAAATATCTTTCATATATATATTATTAAATCCATCGCCTATAATTTGTACAGATTTAACTATTGGAATCCTACCATTTATAAGAATATACATTAAATTTGATATCTGATAATTAATTTTAGTTTTTTTAAAATTTCCAATTAATGGTAATTTATATAATATTTCATATAATTTCAATAAATTATTTTCTTTTTTTGAAAAAAAATAAAAAGCAATTATAAAAAATCCAATACATACTAATAAAATATATAAATCGTTTTCCAAAAAATATGATATTTTTAAGAGTATTTTAGTTGGGAGTGGTAAAACAATATCACTTTGATTAAAAATATTTATAAAAACTGGAAAAACAAACTTTAATATTATAAAAACAACAATAAGAGTAATTATCATTAATAAAATTGGATAAGCAAAAGCCTGTTTTATTTTTGATTTATTTTCATATTCAGATTCAAAAAAATTAGATAAATCATTCAAAATATCTCCCATATGCCCGCTTTTCTGTCCTGATCTTATAAATGAAATTATTAATGTTCCAAAAGCTTTTTCTTCTAAGCTAAAAGCTTCGTAAATATCTAAACCTTTTGATAATGAATTTTTTATATTTTCCAATGATTTATTAAGTTTTTTATCTATATTTTGATTATAAATTATTTCAACTGCCTTATCTACAGGTATTGATGAATTTATAAGTACAGAGAGTTGTTTCAAAAATAAAGAAACAACTCTTAAACTTATTTTTTTCGATCTTATGTCAGTATTTAGAATTTGTTTTATTTTTTCTAAATTCAATTAAAACTCCATAAGTTCTTTCTCTTTTTCTTTAGCTACTAAATCAAGTTCTTTTTGAAATTTATCAATTATTTTTTGAATTTCTTCTTCTGCACCTATTCTTTGATCTTCAGATAAATCTCCTGACTTTTCTCTTTTTTTAACTTCGTCAATAGAATCTCTTCTTTGATTTCTAAGCGAAACTTTATCTTCTTCCAACAATGATTTAACTTCTTTAACCAATTCTTTTCTTCTTTCTTCTGTAGGTTGTGGAAAAGGAAGTCTAATAACTTCTCCATCATTCGATGGAGTTATTCCGATGTCTGATTTTAAAATTGCTTTTTCTATTGAAGAGATATTATTTCTATCCCATGGTTTAATTGTTAATAGTCTAGGCTCTGGTACATTAACAGTAGCAGCTTGATTTATTGGAGTTTCAACTCCATAATAATCAAAAGTAATTCCTGTCAAAATTGATGCATTTGCCCTGCCTGCCCTAATTTTTATAAGTCTTTCTTTAAATTCATTAACTGTATTTTGCATACTTTTTTTCAAATTTTTTATAATATCATCGTACATTAAAATGTCTCCTTTACTGTTGTTCCTAATTTTTCTCCATTAAAAATTTTTACCATATTATCTGGGTCATCAATTCCAAATATTAGAAGTGGCATATTATTATCCATACAAAGAGATGTAGCAGTAGAATCCATTATTTTTAAATCTTTTGCTAATATTTCTTTATAACTCAAAGTCTCATATTTTTTAGCATCTTCAAATTTATTAGGATCTTTATCATAAATTGCATCTGTTCCTTTTTTTCCAAGCAAAATTATATCCGACTGAATTTCAAGAGCTCTTAATGCTGCAGTGGTATCTGTTGAAAAATATGGCAAACCAGTACCTGCAGTAAAAATAACAATTCTCCCTTTATTTAAATGGCTTATCGCTTTTCTTCTTATGTAAGGTTCTCCCACTTCTGGCATTGAAATTGCTGTCATTACTCTGCAATCTAAATCAAGTTCTTCTAAAGATGCTTGGACTCTTAACCCATTCATTACTGTACCAAGCATACCAATTGTATCAGACTGAGCTCTTTCAATTTTTGTAGTACTTCTTCCCCTCCAAAAATTTCCTCCTCCAACAACAATTGCAATTTGTATACCCATATCATAAACTTTTTTAATATTTTTGCAGATTTTTTCAATTACTTCATCATCAAATCCAAATCCCTTATTTCCAGCTAGTGCCTCACCACTTAGTTTTAATACAACTCTATTAAATGTGTGCAAAATTTTCCTCCTTAACATTTATAAGCCTTTTGAATTAATACCCAAAAAATATTTAAAATCTACTATTGGATATTTATTGTTTTAACATTTTTTATCCATGATTCTGTATCATTATCAAAAACATCCATAATTGCAAAAGAACCCAAATCTTTATTGTATTCTGTTAACCTTTTTTTATTGATTTTATATATCAGAAAAACTCTTTTTGGTTCAAGAACAGTGCTCATTGGAATAGTTTCAATTTCTCCGTCTTTACTTTTAATATATAAAAGACTTCTTCTTGAAGGTGTAATCTTTAATTTATCAAATAATTTAACTAAATCAACTCCTTCAATTTTAGCATTTTCATATCCATTTCCTAATGAAATACTTATATTTTCTGCATCAGATTCCATTATCTCTTTTTTGGAGAAAGAGCCCTTTTCTTTACCATTAACCTGAAGAATAACTATATCATTATCCAAATCTAAATCTCTGTTTACAAAAAAACTAAATATACTAAATAGCAAAAAAATAATAATAAAAGTTAAAAAAGATGCACAAATTAAGATATATCTATTTTTTTTGAAAAATTTAAAAAGTTTTCTATTCATCATTACCTTCCAGTTGAACCAAATCCACCTACATTTCTTTCTGTATCACTTAAAGTTTCAACTGACTCAACTTCTAATTTTTCATATTTTTGTATAACCATCTGAACCAATCTATCATTATGCTTAATTATTTGTTCATTTTCTCCAAAATTATAGATTGCTAACATTATTTCTCCCCTATAGTCAGAATCTATTATTCCAATAGTGTTTGTTAAAGCAAGTTTTCTTTTTACACCTGTAGATGATCTTGGATATATTGCTCCAAAATATCCTTCTGGAATTTCAACTTTTAAATCTGTTGGTAGCATTACTGTTTCATTTGGTTTTATTACTATATCTTCTAAATTTGATGTATATAAGTCTAAACCACAACTATACTTAGTTGCATATTCTGGAATTTTATTTTTTGTTACAACTTTTAATTTCTGATTCATATTTCCTCCAATTTAATAATAAAAAATTATATTTTAATATTTTTAATTTGCAAAAATAACCTTTCATGTTAATATTATAATATAAATGAAAGGAGAAATTATGGATAAAATTGTAGATAGATTTTTAAAATATATTTCTTATGATACAAAAAGTAATGAAAATTCAAATAAAAAACCTTCAAGTGAAGGTCAAAGAATATTAGCTAAAAGTTTATTAAATGAATTGGGAATTGAAGCAACAATTAATGAAGAAAGCTTTGTATTTGGAAAATTAAAATCAAACAGTAAAAAAGATAGCATTCCAAAAATCGGTTTTATTGCTCATTTAGATACAAGCCCAGAATTTAATGGAGAAGCAAAAGAAACTCAAATAATAAAATATAACGGCGGAGATATAAAACTAAATGACACTATTACTATGAAAGAAAAAGAATTTCCAGATTTAAAAGATATGTATGGTAAAACTTTAATTACAACAAAGGGTAATTCTCTTCTAGGCGCTGATGACAAAGCTGGAATAGCAGAAATTATGGATGCACTAGAATTTTTTGTAAATAACCCTAATATAGAACATGGCGATATTTTAGTAGCATTTACTCCAGATGAAGAAATAGGTACAGGATCTGATACTTTTGATGTTAAATCTTTTGGAGCAGATTTTGCTTATACTCTAGATGGCGGTCCAATTGGAGAACTAGAATATGAATGTTTTAACGCTGCAAGTGCAAAATTAAAAATAATAGGAAAATCAGTTCATCCTGGAACTGCAAAAAATGTTATGTTGAATTCACAAAATATTGCATTTGAACTAGATAATCTTTTAGGAAATATTAAAAGACCTGAACATACAGAAGGATATGAAGGATTTTATCATCTTGTTTCTATCTCTGGAAGTGTTGAAGAAACAACAATGGATTATATAATAAGAAGCTTTTTTACAGAAGAATTTAATGAAATGAAGAAATATTTCAAAAATTGTGTTGAGTTTTTGAAAAATAAATATAATATTTCAATAGATTTAGAAATAAAAGACACATATTACAATATGATAAATGTAATTGAGAAAAACATGGAAATAGTTAATATTGCTAAAGAAGCTATGGAAAATCTCGATATAAAGCCAATAATAAAACCAATAAGAGGTGGAACTGATGGTTCTAAATTATCATTTATGGGCCTTCCAACCCCAAACATTTTTGCTGGTGGGCATAATATGCACGGAAGATATGAATTTATTTCAATTGAAGATATGAAGATGGCAAGCGAAGTAATAAAACAAATAATTATTTTAAGTACAAATTACGATAAATAATTATTATTTTAATTTATTTTAAACAAAAATATTTATATGATATAATATTTATTAAGGATGAATTTATGCAAGAAGTAAGAAAAAATAACCAATATAGAGATGGTGAAAAACCATTAAATGGAAAAAAATCTGATGAAAAAGGTGATAAACAAATCGGAGAAGATTATCCTTCAGACAATAGAGTAAATTCTGATGAAGCCGATTTTGTAAATGAAAATGATGCGGAAGGTCGTAGAAATTTAAAAGCAGATTTTGATGAAAATCCATCAAATGAAGAATAATAATTTTTAAAATTTGAAATATGTGTTAATAAAATTATGAAGATCTAATTTTATTTGATGCATATTTCAAATTATTTTTTAATCTATTTAAAATTTTTTATAATTGTAGTATAATAAACTAGTCAATCACGGAGAGTTGTCCGAGCGGTTTAAGGAGCACGATTGGAAATCGTGTAAACGCGAGAGTGTTTCATGGGTTCAAATCCCATACTCTCCGCCATTGCACTAGATGGGAAGTTAGCGGTGTCCTGAACCTGCAATCCGCTATAGCAGGGTCGAATTCCCGATTGAGGGTGTGTATTAGTATGGTCTGACTTTTATTTGTGGATGTTGACCAATTAGTCTTATGCAACGAACAGCTATGAACCATGTCAGGACGGGAACGTAGCAGCATTAAGTAGTTTTGTTCGTGTGTGATAAGGTAGCTAATTGTGAGTTTGCTATAAAAATATCGCATATTTGTATGCACTCGATTTCGGGTGTGCTTTTTTTTTGCAAAAATTTAAAAGTTAATTTTTATTTTATAAGGGTATAAATTTTTCAGTGAGGAAAAAATGATTTCAGAAGAATTTAAAGATATTTTTTATAAACCTATAAATAAGTTAGTTACATCAAAAGATGATGTTGTTACATTAAATGAAGATGATAAACTTTTACATGCTATGATTGTTTTATCAAATTCAGGATATCAAACAATTCCTGTCTTAAATAAAAAAAACAATGTTACAGGAATAATATCTATTGCAATGATAGTTACAAGTTGTGAAGATTACAATGGTTATAAAAATGATTCATTAACAAAAAAAGTAAAAACTGTTATGAAAAAAAGTGTAAGTTGTGTAAATGAAAATTTTGAACTTGAAGACATACTTAAATTGTTAATCGATAACAATTTTTTATGTGTAGTAAACAATAAAAATGAATTTGTAGGGATGATAAAAAGAAAAGAAATTTTAGAAAGATTTACGTTTATTGCTCATAAAGTAAAAGATATCAAACTAAAATAAAAAAATTGCATTGTAAGAATTAAAATATACTTTTTATATCTTACAATGCAATTTAAATAATGTATTAAAATTTATTATTTTTATAAAAATTCATTCTGATTGTTAAAATTCCACGAAAAATTCCAAAATAACAATTCATATTTTGAACAATTATTAAATATTTCATTCAAGTGAAAAAGCTTTTCATCAGTATAATTTTCAGTTAAAGTATTCAAAGCATTTATTAAATTTCTATTATCATTTTTGTATTCGTCAGAAGAATATCCTTTAATCCATTTACCAAAAAAATCATCATTTATACAATTTGGATTATCTTTTATCATTTTTCTTGCAATAAGTTCATAGCTCAATGCACATGAAAGAATTGCTGAAATAATTTCTACTTCACTTTCTTCATATGCTATGCGAAGCATATAAGATGTATATGATATATTATCTAATTCTCGTTTGGTTTTTCTAAGTTCATCCTTACTTATTTTAAATTTTCCCATATATCCTGAATGTATACTCATTTCATTTTCTACTATTGAAAATAGACTTTTAGAGAACAATTTTATTGTATCTATGCTGGTAGATTTTGCAATTCCTATTGAAAAAACTTTTAAATATTCTTCTAAATATAGAAAATCTTGTATTATATAATATCTAAATTTGTTTTTGTCCAAATTTCCTTGCTCTATTCCTTTAACAAATGGATGATAATAATATTTTTGCCAAATATCTTCTGAGGATTTCAATAAATAATCTATTGTATTAATTTTATTCATATTAACTTTGATCATTTAAAAATTCTCCAGTTAAATTAAAAGCATGATTCATAGGTCCTGATGATTTTCCTAAATTAAGCATTGAAGAAAGTGCTCCTGATAGGTATTTTTTTGACCTTTTTACTGATGTTAAAAGATCAAAACCTTTTGCTAAATTAGATGCAATTGCACTTGATAATGTACACCCTGTTCCATGTGTATTATCATTATCAATTCTTTGTCCATATATCCACTTATTTTTTCCATTCATACATAAGACATCATTAGCATCATTGATTCTATGACCACCTTTTAATAGTACATTGCAATTATATTTTTCATTTATTAACAAAGCAGCCTTTTCCATATCAAATTCACTTTCAATTTTTAATCCCGATAATATCTCTGCTTCTGGAATATTAGGTGTTATTAAAATTGCAAGAGGGAAAAGATATTCTTTCATAGTTTTTACAGCTTCATTTTCCAGTAAATCGCATCCAGATGTTGATACCATAACAGGATCGACTACAATATTATCTGCTTTATAAAAAGAAAGTCTTTCAGCAATTATTTTTATTAAATTTGAATTTGATACCATTCCTATTTTTACTGCATCTGGATATATATCTGTAAATACCATGTCAATTTGATTTTTAAGAAAATCTGGATTAACTTCCATTACACCAGATATTCCCGTTGTGTTTTGTGCTGTTAGAGCAGTTATGGCACTCATTGCATAAACTCCATTCATTGTCATTGTCTTTATGTCTGCTTGTATTCCTGCACCACCGCTACTATCACTTCCTGCAATAGTTAAAGCTGTTTTCATTTTATTTCTCCTTTATCTTTATTATCTAAATTAAAATTCTTTTCTAATTTCTAACAATACTTTTAATAATTTCACAAAGTCTTTCGCACTTCTCTTTTATATTATCAGATGAAAAAATATTACTTACTATTGCAACACCGTCTATACCAGTTTTTGAAAGTTTTAAAATATTATTTTCGTTAAGCCCCCCTATTGCAACAACTGGTATTTTTACAGATTTACAAATTTCAGAAAGCATTTCAATTGAAACAATTTCAGCATCAAGTTTTGTTGATGTCGAAAAAATTGTTCCAACTCCAATGTAATCTGCGCCTTCTATTTCTGCATTAATTGCTTCTTCTATGTTATGAGCAGAAACACCAATGTACATACTATTTCCAACAATATTTCTAACTTTTTTAACATCCATATCATCTTGCCCTACATGAATGCCATCTGCATGAACTTTCATTGCAACATTTACATTATCATTTATAAACAAAGGTACATTA
>JALEKO010000026.1 GCA_022769085.1 Peptoniphilaceae bacterium | reverse complement strand
TACTTTATAATTTGAATTTACTTCTGTATACTTGTTTCTAAGTTCAGTTATTTCTGTTACTGAGAGACCAGTATATGAAACCAAAACTGTTGATTTTGAATTTTTGATATTCTCTTTTATCTCTTCAATAACTTCCCTTTTTTGATTTTTTGAACTTTCTTTCACTATTTCACCTCCTAAGGCTGTTTAGGTGATATAAAAAACCCGCCTAAGTAGTTTTTTAAACCATATTTAGGCGGGGCTTATTTCTAATTTTCCCACCTATACAGAATTTTTAAACATAATAGTCTCTGTAGTCTACGGCAGCCTGATATTGACTTTTAAATTATACCTTGAGATTTATTTTATACAAGTTTTATTTTGCAACTGCATTTGCAATACTTACAGGATTTAATTTTACTCCAGGACCCATTGTTGATGCAATGGTTACACTTCTTAAATACTTACCTTTTGAAGATGCTGGTTTTGCCTTAATTACTTCTGTCATTAAAGCCATTAGGTTTTCTTGAAGTTTTTCTTCTCCAAATGAAACTTTACCTACAGGTACATGAACTAAATTATTTTTATCTGTCCTATATTCAACCTTTCCTGCTTTTGTTTCTTTTACTGCATTTTCAACATCAAAAGTAACTGTTCCTGATTTTGGGTTAGGCATTAATCCCTGAGGTCCTAATATTCTTCCTATTCTTCCTACAAGACCCATCATATCTGGTGTTGCGATTGCAACGTCAAAATCTAACCAATTTTCTTTTTGAATTTTTTCTACTAATTCTTCTCCACCAGCAAAATCTGCACCTGCATCTAAAGCTTTCTGAACATTTTCTCCATTTGCAAATACAAGAACTTTTACTGTTTTTCCTGTTCCATTTGGAAGAACTACTGTTCCTCTAACCTGTTGATCGGCATGTCTGCTATCTACACCTAATTTAACGTGTAATTCAACAGTTTCATCAAAATTGGCTTTAGCTGTATTTTCAACTATTTTGATAGCATCTTTTAATTCATAAAGTTGCTGAGAATCAAAAGATTTTTTTGATTCAAGATATTTTTTGCCTTTTTTAGACATTTTTCCTCCTTTGTGGTTATAGCGAGTTTCCTCTTCCACGTAATTCTTATTCCTCTACAGTTATTCCCATACTTCTGGCTGTTCCTGCTATCATCGACATTGCCGATTCTAACTTTGTTGTGTTTAAATCCGGTAATTTTACTTTAGCAATTTCTTCAACCTGAGCTTTTGTAAGTTTACCAACTTTGTTTTTATTTGGTTCTCCGCTTGCTTTGTCAAGTCCTAAAGCTTTTTTTATTAATGTTGCTACCGGAGGTGTTTTTGTAATAAATGTAAATGATCTATCTTCATAAATCGTAATAACTACAGGAATAATCATTCCCGGTTGATCTGCTGTTCTGGAATTGAATTGTGTTACAAAATCCATTATATTTATACCATGAGGTCCTAATGCTGTACCTACAGGTGGTGCAGGCGATGCCTTTGCTGCTGCTACTTGTAATTTTACTACGGCTGAAACTTCTTTTGTGTTATTTGCCATATTTCCTCCTTTGTGGTTAACGGGTTCTCCCCTCCCACTTATTTTCTACAAATTCTCAATATCTTCAAAACTAAGGTCTACTGCAGTATCTCTTCCAAACATATCTACAAATGCTTTTATTATTTTTTTATCTTTATCAACTTCTTTTACATCTGCAATAAAATCTTTAAATGGACCTGCTATTACCTTTACTTTATCGCCAACGTTTATATCCATATCAAAAGTTACTGAAGGCTCTTTTATTCCAAATTTTCTAACCTCTTGTGCACTTAAAGCAACTGGTTTTGAATCTGGACCAACAAATCCGGTAACTCCCTGTGTATTTCTTATGATATACCAACTTCTATTTGTTATAATCATCTTTACCATTACATATCCAGGAAATAATTTTCTTTCTTTTACCTTATTTGAATTGTTTTTTGTATCTAGATATTCTTCCATTGGCACTGCAACTTCAAAAAGATTCGGGTTTTGATCATTGTCTATCATAGACTGAATCTTATCTCTAACTGCATATTCATGCCCAGTGTAAGTATGCACAACATACCATTTTGCATCCTTTTCCGATACACTAGAATCTTTAACTGACCCTTCTTTACTCTCGAATTCTTTTTCGTTGTTATCTGACATAATAAAAACCTACTTTAGCAAGAATCCAAGTAGCCCTGAAAAAACTATATCAAGTCCTTTTATAACTAATCCTACAATTGCTGAAATTATAAGGACAAGTGAAGTACCTTCAAGAGTTTCTTTTTTTGTAGGCCAAGTAATTTTCTTGTATTCTTTTTTAACAGATGTTACATATCCATCTTTCTTTTTTGCCATAACAACTCCTACTTGGTTTCTCTGTGCAATGTATGTTTTTTACAGAATGGACAATATTTTTTCAACTCTATTCTTTCCTGATGAGTCTTTTTATTTTTAGTAGTGTCGTAATTTCTGTTTTTGCATACAGTACATTCTAATTTAACTTTATCTGCCATAAAACACCTCCTAAATTATTTATATGAACAACCATATGTTTTTCGATTATACTTTGATTTGTATTATTTGTCAAAAATAAGTAAAAATCTAAATTTTTCTATTTTACATATCCTGTATTTTCTATTACGTGTATTATTTCCCCAGCATATTTATCACATAAATCTTTACTTTTTGCTTCTATCATAACTCGTATAAGCTTTTCTGTGCCACTTGCTCTAACTAAAACTCTTCCTTCAGTACCTAATTCTTTTTCTATTTCTTTTATTTTTTTAATTAATTCTTTATTTTCTAGTACTTTTTCTTTTTCTGTAACTTTTATATTTTCTAATGTTTGCGGATAAATAATTAGGTCTCTTGTAAGTGCTGAAAAATCAGTTTTATTTTCTATCATTACTTCCATCATTCTAAGAGAGGTTAGTATTCCATCTCCTGTATTTGCATATTTTGAGAAAATAATATGACCTGATTGTTCACCACCTAATATATCGCCTCTTTCAGACATTTCTCTTTGAACAAATTTATCTCCTACAGAAGTTTTTACATACTTTATTCCAACTCTATCAAGAGCTTTATAAAGCCCTAAATTTGACATAATTGTTGTAACTACCTCATTATTTTCCAAACTATTATGCTCTTTAAGATAATTAGAACATACATAAATTATGGAATCACCATCCATTATTTTTCCTTCATTATCTACTCCAATACATCTGTCAGCATCTCCGTCAAATGCAAAGCCACAATCAAGGTTATTGTCTATAACAAATTTTTGTAAATTTTCAATATGGGTTGATCCACTGTTTACATTGATATTAAATCCATCAGGTTTATTATTAATTACAAATGTATCTGCACCAAGTGCATCAAAAACCGATTTTGCAATTGAAGATGCTGCACCATTTGCACAGTCAAGCCCAACTCTTCTATGTTTAAATGATCTTGTAACTGTTTGTATTAAATATGCAATATAGCTATTTCTTCCTTGAGAATAATCAACAGTTCTTCCAATATCTTCGCCTGTTGCTAGCTTAATTGTATCTTTATCGTTATCAATATATTCTTCTAAAAGTTCAAGTATTGAATCTTCCATTTTTTCTCCAAAAGAGTTAAAAAGTTTTATTCCATTATCATTAAATGGATTATGACTTGCTGTAATCATTATTCCGCAGTCAAAGTCTCCACTATTTATAACATATGACATCGATGGTGTAGTTGTTACATGAAGTAAGTAACAATCTGAACCAGATGATGTTATTCCAGCAGATAATGCATCTTCAAACATATAAGATGACCTTCTTGTATCTTTTCCTAAAACAATCTTTCCACTTCCGTTATTATATTTATTAAAATAATTTCCTATAAATCTTCCTATTTTAAATGCATGATAAACATTTAATCCAACATTTGCTTCTCCTCTGAAACCATCAGTTCCAAAATATTTCATATATTCCTCCGAATTTTTTAGTTATCATATATATTTTATTATACTAAAAATTGTAATTAAAATTAAGTTTAAAATTTGGCTTATTTTTTAAAAAAGAGTTTTTAAGAAGTATTATAAATTATATGAAATATGATTATGTTCCTTCAACAGGTTATAAAATGATACATGTAAATAATTCTTATTCTTTTGGAATTGATTCTATAATTCTATCATCTTTTGCAAAAATGAAGAGAGGTAAAAATTTAATTGATATAGGTGCAGGTAGTGGAATTCTATCATTAAGGTGTCTTAATTTATATAATTTAAAGAAAGTTTTTGCAATTGAAATTCAAAAAAAGAAAGCTGATTTACTTAATTTAAATCTAAAAATAAATAATTTAAATAATATAGAGGTTATTAACAAAAATTTAAATAGTTGCTTTACATTATTTAAAAATAATTCAATTGATTATATTATAACTAATCCTCCTTATTATAAATCAAATGATAATGTAAAATCTGAATCGGAAGAATTTTTAATTTCAAAACATGAAATTTTAATGACTATCAGTGATATTTTTAATTTTTCATCAAAAATTTTAAAAGATAATGGAAAATTATTTATGATACATAAGCCAGAAAGAATTTATGATATTTTTACATCTTGCAAAAATTTAATGCCTAAAAAAATTCAATTTGTACAATCACGTACAGACACAAAACCTGAATTTGTTTTGATAGAGTTTGTTAAAAATGCAAAAAATGGACTTAAGTTTGAAAATACGATAATTATTTATAATGGAAAAGAATATACAAAAGAGGTTTTAAAATTTTATGAATGATTATAAAATATATTTTGTTCCGACACCAATTGGAAATCTATACGATATCACACTAAGAGCTATAGATGTTTTAAAAGAATCCGATATTATAGCCTGTGAAGATACAAGAGAAAGTTACAAGCTTCTAAATCACTACTCAATTAATAAAAAATTGATTTCTTATCATAAATTTAATGAATCAACAAGGTCTGATGAATTAATTCAGATGGCAATTGCTGGAAAAAAAATATCTGTAATTACTGACCAAGGAATGCCAGGAATTTCAGATCCTGGACATGTTTTAATAGAAAAATGTATTGATAAAAAAATTCCATATACTGTTCTTCCAGGTGCCAGTTCTATTTTGACAGCTCTTGTTGCAAGTGGCTTTGACAATTCTGAATTTTCATACTATGGATTTATTCCTAAAAAAAATAAAGATAAAAAAATATATTACAAAAAACTTGAAAATGAAACTAAAACTTCAATTTTACTTGATACTCCTCATAATATTGAAAATACTATTAAAGATTTTAAAGTTCTTTTTCCAGAAAGAAAACTTGCAATTGCAAGAGAACTTACAAAAATATATGAAAATATCTTAATAAAAAAAATATCAGAAATTTTAATAGATGATATCATCCTAAAAGGAGAAATGGTATTAATACTTGAAGGTGGAAAAATAAAGAAAAATGAAATTAAAGATATTGAAGATGAAATTAAATATCTAATAAAATCTGGTAAAAAAACAAAAGAAATTTCTAAATATTTATCAAAAAAAACAGGAATTTCAACTAATGAAATTTACAATTATATAATAAATAATAAATTATAGAAATTTTAAAACAAAAAATACAAAAAATTAGTAAAACCCAAAAGTTCGATTCTAAAGTCAACTTTTGGGTTTTAGTTAAAAATTTTATTAAACTTTAAATTAAATTTTAAACTTAATATTAATTATATAGACTTATTCCTGTTATAGATCGCTTTATTTATTGTCTCATTTACTAAAAGTTTTTCAGTATCTATTATCGGATAATTTTTTTTATTGTTATCAAATGAATTTATAATTGATGCTTCCGTACATGCAAGTAAAACATAATCTATACCTTTTTTTATAAAAGATTCTAAAACTTTATAATATTTACTAAGGCTAATTTTTCCACTTTTTTTAACATCATTATATAAAATATCATTAATTTTTTCCTGTAATTTCTCATCATTTGAAATTATTTTATTCCCTGATTTTAAAATAATATCATCATAAAGATGTGATTTTATAGTGCCTTCCGTAGCAAATAAACCTATATTTTTATTTTTTCCAAGTCTTATGAGTTCTTTTTTTACTAAATCAATCATGCTTATAATTGGAATTTCTGTAATATTTTGAAGTTCATTGTAAAAATAATGAGCAGTATTGCAGGTTATAATAAAAAAATCAGGATTTAATTTTTCTGCTTGTAAAATATCTTCTTTTAGATATTTAAAAGGATTATTATTGCTTTTGCCAAGTATAAAATTTGTTCTGTCTGGAATGGTTGCATGATTAAAAACTAAATAATTTAAATATTCTTGATCACTTTCTGGTCTGTATGCCTTATTCATATCATTTAAAAAATTTGTCGTTGCAAGAGTTCCCATCCCGCCTAAAATAACAAAAAAGTTTTTCAAATTATCTCCTTTTCATTTACTTAATTTTTAACTGTTAGATAAAATTATTGTATAAGAAAATATCATACCGTAAATAAAAAATTGTGCTTTTAAAAATAGTAAGTTTATCTTCTTAATAAAACAAAAATAAAATTTAATCAGTGCTAGTTTATTACATTAATATAAGCACGTAACATACGTGCTTATATTTCACTCATAATTTTTATTGTATCTAAAATTTCTCCATCTCCAGAAAAGTCATCTCCAATAGGTGAACCCATTACAACTACTATATATTCTTTCTCATTCTTTTTACAAAGAGTAGCCAAACAATGACCCGCATTAAATGTTGTGCCAGATTTTCCTCCCTCTATTTCAAATCCAGTCCGAGAATAATCTTTTAATTTATTAAATACCGTACTTGTAATTAAAAGTCCTTGAGGGTGATCTAATGTTTGAGTACTTAAAAATTCTTTTTTTGTAAAAATAGCTCTAAAATCACCATCATTTAACGAATATTTTAATATTTTTGCGATATCTTCTGCTGAAGAAAAATGATTTTCATCATCCATTCCTTCGGCATTTTTAAAATTTGTATTTTTAAGTTTTAGATTATCTTTAAATTTATTCATTAAAAATACAAAATCATCTATACTTCCAGAAATATTAATTGCTAAAGAATCTGCTGCTTCTCCTCCAGAAGATAATATTGCACCATATAATAAATCTCGATATGTTGTTTGTTCATTCCCTCTAAATCCTGCCATAGAGCTGTTCTTATTAACCATTTCAAGATAACTATCACTATCTACTGGTGCAATTTCTGATAAATCATTTATATTTTCAAGAGAAACCATAACAGTTACAATCTTTGTAAGAGATGCTAATGGTAATCTTTTACTTTCATTTAATCCTATCTCTACTTTATTGTCAGTAAAATTGTAAACGTAAATACTTTTACTATAGTAGTTTTTAAGTACTAAATAATCTTTAAAAGATTTAAAAAATGAAAAAAATATTACACTTCCTATTATTAAAATAAAAATAATCTTGTATTTATTTAACAATTTTAACTTTAAATTATAATCCTTGTTCAACAATTGCTTTTACAACTTTTTTAAATGATAAATAGTTTGCTGCATATTGATAATCTTTTCCAGTTTCTTTTACTACTTTTTCCATATCATCAGCTAAATTTTTCATTGTCCTATCTAACTGTTTATCTGACATACTTGAAGACCAATAAACATATCCTGAATCTTGACTCATTTCAAACAAGCTTGAGCTTACTCCTCCACAATTTGCAGCTTTAGCTGGAATATAGAGCAAATCTTTTTTATTAAAAATAACTTCTTTTGCTTCATTATCTGTAGGCATATTTGCACCTTCAGCTATACAAATTGTACCGTTTGAAACAATAGTCTTGGCATCTTCTCTATTTATCTCATTTTCAGTTGCACAAGGAAGTACAATATCTGCTTTTACTTTCCAAGGCTTTTCACTTTCAAAATATTTTGCGGAGCTTCTTTTTTCTGCATAGTCTTTTACAATATTATTACTGTTCTTTGAAACTTCAAAGAATAAATCAACATCAATTCCTTCTTCATCTAAAACATAACCTTTACTATTACTAAATGTCAAAACTTTTGCACCAAGTTCTGTTGCTTTTTTTATTGCAAACGATGCAACATTACCAGCTCCACTTACAACAACCGTTTTTCCTTCAAGAGAAAGACCTCTATTTTCTAATAAGTATTTAGTTATATACAATAAACCATAACCTGTTGCTTCACTTCTTCCATTAAGACCACCGTAAAGAGGATTTTTTCCTGTTAAAGTACCATTAAATTGATTTGTAAGTTTTTTATATTGACCAAAAAGGTATCCAATTTCTCTAGATGATACTCCAATATCACCAGCTGGTACATCCTGATAAGGACCTATATACTTAAAAAGCTCAGACATAAATGATTGACAGAATCTTTTAATTTCATTTTCTGATTTTCCTTTTGAAGTAAAGTCAGAACCACCTTTTGCACCACCTATAGGTTGTCCAGTTAAAGCATTTTTAAAAATTTGTTCAAAACCTAAAAATTTAAAAGTATCAACATTTACATTTTCAGCAAATCTAAGGCCTCCTTTATAAGGTCCTAAAGAATTGTTAAACTGTACTCTGTAACCATTATTAACTCTTTCATTACCATTATCATCATTCCAAACCACTTTAAATTGAATTATACGATCAGGCGTAGTTAATTTCTCTAAAATAGCATTCTTTTTTAAAAATTCTTCATTTTCATCAATATATTCTTTTAAAGAGTCAAAAAACTCACTAACAGCTTCATAAAATTTACCATCTTTTTCAGCTTTAATATTTTCTAAAACATCATTTAAATAACTCATAATTATCCTCCTAAAAGAAATTATAATTTAATTTTAAAAAATTACAATATTAAAAAGTAAAAAAATTAAAAATAAAGAATAAATAAACATATTAAAATAAATAATTATATCATAAAAATCAAAAATTATTTTAAAAATAAAATATTTAAACAAAAAAAATGCACCTTAAAGGTACATTTAAAACCATAATATGGTGCAGTATTGAAGATTCGAACTCCAGACCTTCTGGTCCGTAGCCAGACGCTCTATCCAGCTGAGCTAATACTGCAAATAAATGGAGCGGGTGAAGGGGATCGAACCCTCGCAACCAGCTTGGAAGGCTGGGGCTCTACCACTGAGCTACACCCGCAAAATAAATTTGGTGGAGCGGAAGACGGGATTCGAACCCGCGACCCTCGCCTTGGCAAGGCGATGCTCTACCCCTGAGCCACTTCCGCAAAATAAATTTGGTGGAGGAGAGCGGATTCGAACCACTGAAAGCAAAGCTAACGGATTTACAGTCCGTCCCATTTGGCCAACTCTGGAACTCCTCCAAATTTTTCTTATGTATTTATTTTTACTTCTTTTAATTCATGGAGCTGATGATAGGACTTGAACCCACAACCTACTGATTACAAATCAGTTGCTCTACCGATTGAGCTACATCAGCATCTTGGCGACTCGAAAGGGACTCGAACCCTTGACCTCCAGCGTGACAGGCTGGC
>JALEKO010000015.1 GCA_022769085.1 Peptoniphilaceae bacterium | reverse complement strand
AAAGTCAAAAGCTATATGGCTAAAGGTAATAAATATTTTTATTTATCAGGGTGGGTACCACAATCTAGTATAAAAAAGGTTGAAAATTTAGAAAATACATTTAATAATTCTATGGTTGAAATAAATGATAGTGATAAAGTTAGTGAATCACCACCTACAAAACTGAAAAATAATAAATTGATAAAGCCATTTGAAAATATAGTTAATATGTATGGTACTCCTAATTATAACGAGATAGACCCAACAAGTTTTCTTGCCCTTACATATATTCTTTTATATGGGATGATGTTTGGAGATCTTGGACAGGGAATTATATTTATACTGGCTTCATTTTTACTTAAAAAGAAATGGAAAATGGGAAGTGATTTATTACTTAGAACAGGTGTTTCAGCAAGTATATTTGGATTATTTTATGGATCTTTCTTTGGTCTTGAAGATGTAATTCCTACATTAGTAATGAAACCATTTGATAATATTATGCCAGTTCTTGCCATTTCGATAATGTTTGGAATAATAATCATGTTAATTTCATACTGTTTAGGTATATACAATAAGCTTGTGAAACAAAAAGATTTGGAAGAAGGAATTTTTGGAAAAGAAGGGCTAGCTGGAATGTTAATGATGATTTCATTCATTTTACTAATAGCCAAAATTGTCATTTTAAATAAAATGCCTTTCATTTTACCAGTTGGAATGCTTATAGTATCAATTTTAATGGAAATTTTCAAGCAACCATTATCAAGGACAATTGAAAATATATCTCCTAAATATGATACATCTGCATCTGATTATTATTTAGAGAACTCATTTTCAATTATAGAAGCTATTTTATCAGTTTTTTCAAATTTGGTTTCATTTACAAGAGTTGGTGCATTTGCAATAAATCACGTTGGTTTATTTATGGCATTTGAGGTAATGGCATCACTTGTAGGAGGAATTGGTTCTTTTATTATTTTATTACTAGGAAATATCATAATAATTGGACTTGAAGGAATGGTTGTCTTTATACAATGTTTAAGATTAGAATATTACGAATTATTTAGTAAATATTACAAAGGTGATGGAGAAAAATTTTCACCACTAAAAAAATAAAAAGGAGATAAATATGTTTATTAAAATTTCTATGTTAGCATTAATTGTTGTCGTTTTAACAATTTACTCTGGTTTTTACTTATTGAAGAAAAATAATGAAAAAAGTGAAAAAAAATTAAAAAGAGCACTTAAAATCAATGTTTCAGCTTTTTTACCAGTGATTTTAATGTTTTTAATTTTACTTATTCCAGAATCTTCAAAAGCTGCATCATCAACACAAATGGCAAGTGATGGATTAAAATATATTGGTGCTGCATTATCTACAGGATTTGCAACAATCGGTTCTGGTTATGCTGTTGGTGCTGTTGGTCAAGCTGCTCTTGGAGCAATAAGTGAAGATCAGTCAATATTAGGAAAAACTATAATTTTTGTAGGTCTTGCAGAAGGAATTGCAATTTTTGGTTTAATTATTTCTATTTTAATTTTGTACGCATAAAATGAAAGCAAAAATTTTATCACAGGATAGAGACCTTGTTTTAGGCCTTCGTCTTGGAGGAATAACTGGAAAGCTTGTTAATAATTACAAAGAAGCAAATAAATATTTTGACATTTTTTTAAAAGAAGAGGATCTTGGAGTTTTAATTCTTGGAGATTCAATATATAAAAAGTTAAAATATAAAGTTGATGAAGAAAGAAAAAAAAGATCTAAACCTTTAATTGTTGTTTTGGAGGAAAAATGATTGATATCGAGTCTAAAATTGCTAATTTTAGAAAAATATTACGGGATTATGAAAAAGATAAATCTGAAAAAGCTTTATATAGGTCAACAGAAGTAAATGATAAAAAAATAAAATCTAAAATAGATGATATGAAAAAATCATATGATAATTTCGTTTCAAAAAGAAAAAATTTAGCAATAATAAGAAAAAATGAGCTTATTTCAAAAAATCTAGATGAAAATAAAAAAGATACACTTACTACTGTTCAAAAATTATTAGATGATTTAATTTTTTCAATTCAAAATAAATTATATGATTATTCAAAAACTAGTGAATATAAAAATAAATTAAAAAAAGAAATTTTAGAATCAGTTGATGAAAATATGATTTTATATTTAAAAAAAGATGATTTAAAAATAATTGATGAAGTTGAATTAGAAAAAGATATTGATGTTGAAATTATGGATGATTCATATATAGGTGGGTACATTTTATCTGATAAAGATAAAACATTTAGAATTAATAATACATTAAGGAAAAAACTTGAAGATAAAAAGTACGAAATAGGAAAGACTTTAAGCCAATTATTGGAAAATGAGGTGAATAATATTGCCTAAAATAACTATGATAAACGGACCAGTAGTAAAATGTGACTGTCCTGAAGAATTAAAAATTAAAGAGATGGTTTTGGTTGGCGAAAATAGACTTATTGGAGAAGTTATTTCTATTGACAAAAATCGTGCAACAATACAGGTATATGAAGATACAACAGGTCTTAAACTTCAAGAAAATATTGAATCATTGAATAAACCTTTATCTGTAAGACTAGGACCTGGGTTAATTGGTAATATGTTTGACGGAATTGAAAGACCATTAAATAAAATTGAAAAAGAATATGGATCTACTATTCCATCTGGTTTAGGATTACAAAATTTGGATTCTGAAAAAATTTGGGATGTAGAAATTAAAGTAAAAATAGGTGATAAACTTAAAAAAGGTGATATTTATGCTACTGTTGATGAAACTTCAGTAATTGAGCATAAACTTATGAGCCAATATGACGGTGAAGTTATATGGATATCTGATGAACAAAAACATAAATTAGAAGATACGGTTGTAATAATTAAAAATGATAACAATAAGCATGACCTAAAACTTTATCAAGACTGGTCAATTAGAATTCAGAGAGAAGTAAAAGAAACTTTGCCAACAAATGTACTTCTTAAAACAGGTCAGAGAATTTTGGACATATTTTTCCCAGTTGCCAAGGGTGGTACTGTTGCAATTCCTGGAGGATTTGGAACTGGAAAAACAAGTTTGCAACATCAACTTGCTCAGTATTGTGATGCTGATATAATTATTTACATTGGCTGTGGAGAACGTGGAAATGAAATGACACAAGTTCTAGAAGATTTTCCTAAACTTATAGATCCAAATACTGGAAAAGATTTGATGGAAAGAACAATTCTAATAGCAAATACTTCAAATATGCCAGTTGCAGCAAGAGAAGCTTCAATTTATACAGGAATCACTATTGCAGAGTACTATAGAGATATGGGTTATGATGTTGCATTAATGGCTGATTCTACATCCAGATGGGCAGAGGCGTTGAGAGAAATTTCAGGTAGATTAGAGGAAATTCCAGCAGAAGAAGGATATCCTGCATATCTTGGAAGCAGACTGTCTCAGTTTTATGAGAGAGCTGGTAATGTAGTAAATCTTAATGGAACAAAAGGTTCTGTAACGCTTATAGGAGCAGTTTCACCTACTGGTGGAGATTTTTCAGAGCCTGTTACAGAAAATACAAAAAGAGCTGTAAATGTATTTTTAGGATTAGACAAAAATTTAGCTTATTCAAGACATTATCCAGCTATAAATTGGCTAGATAGTTATTCAGGATATATTGATTCTTTATCATCGTATTATGAAGATGAAACGGGAGAGGACGTTTTAAATTTAAGATCAATTTTAATGAATATTCTTTTAGAGGAGCAAAAATTAAAATCTATAGTTATGCTTATTGGGGAAGATTCATTAAATGACGAGCAGAAAATCACTATGGATTTAGCTGAAATAATAAGAGTTGGTTTTTTACAACAAAATGCATTTAATGAAGTTGATAAATATGTACCACTTGAAAAACAAATTGAAATGTTAAAAACGGTCGTTTTATTATCAGATTGTTGTTTTAAATCTGTAGATAAAAAAATTGCTTATCATCTAATAAAGAACGATGAGATTTTTAACGAAGTTATAAATATGAAATATGAAATTTCAAATTACGATCTGAGTAAATTCAGTATTCTTAATAATAAAATAGAAAATTATTATAGAAGCCTGCTAGAAGAAGGTGATGGTATTGAATAAAGAGTATACAAAAATTGATAAAATTGAATCAAGTATTATAGAATTAAATAATGTTGATGATGTATCATTAAATGAAGTAGTTTCTATAAAATCATTAGATCATATTTTACTTGGTCAAGTTATTAAAATAGAAGATTCAACTACTACAATACAGGTTTTTGGAGATACTCAGAATTTTTCGACTGATGATGTTGTGGTTGATTTTAAAAATACTCCGATAGTTTTGCCATTAAATGAAAGTATATTAGGTAGAACTTTTAATGGAATAGGAGTTCCAGTTGATGGCGGAGGAGAAATTTATTCTGATGAAAAATATAATATTGAAGGATTACCATTAAATCCAGTTGCAAGAAAATATCCGAGAGATTTTATTCAAACGGGAATTTCTGCTGTTGATGTGTTAATGACATTAATTAGAGGTCAAAAATTACCTATTTTCTCAGCTTCAGGTCTTCTTCACAATAAGCTTGCAGCTCAAATAGTAAGACAGGCTAAACTTAGAACAGATGAGGATTTCTGTTTTGTATTTGCTGCAATGGGAGTAAAAAAAGATGAAGCTTTATATTTTGAAGATCAATTTAAAAAAGCTGGCGTTAAAGAAAAAGTAGTTATGTATGAAAATTTAGCTGATGATCCTATAATGGAGAGATTAATTACTCCTAAATGTGCTTTAACTGCTGCAGAATATCTTGCTTTTGAAAAGGATAAACATGTTCTTGTTATTATGACAGATATGACAAGTTATGCTGAAGCTTTAAGGGAAATATCTTCAATCAAACAAGAAGTCCCAAGTAGAAAGGGATATCCTGGTTACCTCTATTCAGATTTAGCATCTTTATACGAAAGAGCTGGAATGGTAAATGGAAAAAATGGTTCTGTAACTTTGATTCCAATATTAACTATGCCTAATGATGATATAACTCATCCAATTGCAGACCTTTCAGGATATATTACAGAAGGTCAAATAGTTTTAAATAGAGAACTTGATGATAAAGGTGTATATCCTTCAATTGATGTTCTACCATCTCTTTCAAGATTAATGAAAGATGCTATTGGAGAAGGATACACTAGAGAAGATCATGAAGATCTTATGAATCAACTTTATGAATCTTATTCAAAAGTTTTAGAAGTAAGAAATCTTTCTCAAATAGTAGGTGAAGAAGACCTTTCAGAAATAGATAAAAAATATTTAGAATTTGGAAAAAAATTTGAAAGTGATTTTTTGTCACAAGATGAGTATGAAAATAGGTCTTTAGAAAAAAGTCTTGATATCGGTTGGGAAACGCTAAAAATTTTACCTAAAACAGAGTTACACAGAGTATCATCTAAAATAAAGGAAAGATATTTAGGTTAATTATCATGGTAAATATTGCTGCAACAAAATCTAATTTAATCAAATCTAAAGAAAAATTAAATTTTTTAACTGAAGGATATGATATTTTAGATAAAAAGAGAAAAGTGTTATTACAAACATATAGAGAAAAATTAAATGAAAGAAATGCATATGCTAAAGAAGTAAATGAAATTTTAACTGACCTTAGAATAAAACTTAATAGGTTAAAAATATATATGGGACAACAACAACTTTTAGAAGTTTCTCAATCTATAAATGAAGATGATTCTATAGAAATAAATGAGCAAATATATATGCAATCAAAATTGCCTAAGATTAGTTTTGACACAGGTAAATTATCACTTTCATATTCATTTAATAATACTCCTATAATATTTGATGAAATTGTAATTTCTGTTAAAGATATAAAGAAAGCAATTTTTAAATTATCTGAACTTGATTCAGTGGTTGATTTTTTAAATAGTCAATTAAAGAAAACAGAAAAAAAAGTAAATAGCTTAGAAAAAGTACAAATTCCTAAATTTCAAAATATAGTTAAAGATATTAGTTCTCAAATTGAAGAAAAAGAGAGGGAAGAATTTTCAAAAGCAAAAATAGTTAAAAATAAAACTCAACAAAAAAATCAAAAAGATCATTAGGGTTATTCCTTAATGATCTTTTTTTATAAATTTTTAAAATGGTATAATACATCTTATGAAAGAAATAGATAAATTTAATTATGAAGATTTAACACCAATGTTTAGACATTATGTGGATATAAAAAAAGAATATGAAGACTATTTGCTTTTTTATAGAGTTGGAGACTTTTATGAGTCTTTTTTTGATGATGCTATAAAAATAAGTAAACAATTACAACTTACACTTACATCAAAGGCAAGTGGTGCTGAAAAAAAAGCTCCAATGTGCGGAGTTCCTTATCATTCTGTTGATAATTATATAACAAGGCTTGTAAAAAACGGGTTTAAAGTTGCAATGTGTGATCAAGTTGAAGATCCTAAGCAAGCAAAAGGGTTAGTTAAAAGGGAAGTTACACGAATTATAACGCCAGGAACAATAACGGATATAGAATATCTTAATAACAAAGAAAATAATTTCCTTCTTTCAATTTATATTTCAAAAAATGGTATTTCTTGTTCCTACTCCGATGTAACTACAGGAATTGTTGAAACATTTGAATTAAGAGGAGAAGAAAATTACATTTCAAAACTTTTAATTGATCAAATAGAGAAAATTAACCCTTCAGAAATTATACTAAATAAAAACTTTAAAAATGATTTACTTAAATTATATATAAAAAAATCAACAAAATTATCAATATCATACATTGAAGATGATAAAAGAAGTTTGGATTTAAAAAGACATACAATTAAAAATTATCTTGGTGAAAAAAGCATAATAAATATTTACAATTTGAATCTTTCGATTAATTCATGTGTAAATTTACTAGATTATATTTATAAATTTCATAAGAAAAATTTAGTTCATTTTAAAGAAATTAAGGTAGTATATATTGATGAATTTATGCAATTAGATTTTAATACAAGAAAAAATCTAGAATTATTCAATAATTTAAATGATAATTCGAAAAAAAATTCAGTTTTAGATATTATTGATATGACAAACACCCCTATGGGTTCAAGAATGCTTCATAGTCGGCTTGAAAGACCTCTTTTAGATAAATCAAAAATTGATAAAAGACTTGATTTAGTTGATTTTTTTTATAAAAATAGAACATTTTCTAATAAAATTACAGATTTTTTAGATGATATATATGATATTGAAAGACTTTCATCAAAAATATCTTATGGTAGAATGAATGCCCGAGATTTTTTATCATTAAAAAATTCTATAGAAAATATTCCAAATTTAAAAAAAATATTGATTTCAAGTGATGACAATAATATAAAAAAATTAGGACAAAATATTGAAGATTTAGATAAGATTTATACATTAATAAATAATTCAATTGTAGAAGATCCTCCAATATTAATTACAGATGGAGGGATAATTAAAGATGGTTTTAGTAAAGAACTAGATGAATTAAAATTTAAATCAGAAAAAGCTAAAGAAGATTTACTTAGATATGAGCAAGAACAGATAAATATAACTGGAATTAAAAATTTAAAAATAAAATATAATAAAATAAATGGATATTCTATTGAAATAACGAAATCTTACATTCAAAAAGTTCCAGATAATTATATTAGAAAACAGACTTTAAAAAATCAGGAAAGATACACTACTTCTTTTCTTGAAGAGCTAAGTAGCCTAATACTTGGAGGAAAAGAATTAATCGATAAAAAAGAGTATGAAATTTTTATGAATGTAAGAGATGAAATATTAAATAATATTAAAAAAATACAGTCTGTATCAAATATTATTTCAATATTAGATGTTATAAATTCACTTGCAAAAGTTGCATTTATAAATAGATATACAAAACCTATAATAAATGATGATAATATAATTTGCATTAAAAAAGGCAGACATCCAATTATAGAACAGATGTTAAATGAAAATGAATTTATTTCAAATGATACAAATATAGGCCAAAAAGATAATTTAATTCAAATTATCACTGGACCAAATATGGCTGGAAAGTCAACTTATATGAGACAAACTGCAATTATAATAATATTAGCACAAATAGGTTCATTTGTTCCAGCTGATTATGCAAAAATTTCAATATGTGATAAAGTTTTCACAAGGATTGGAGCAGGAGACAATATTTCAAAAGGCGAGAGTACTTTTATGCTTGAGATGAAAGAAGTAGCTAACATATTAAATAATGCAACTGAAAAATCTTTTGTAATACTTGATGAAGTTGGAAGAGGAACGAGTACAGATGATGGACTTTCGATTGCAATAAGTCTTGTAGAATATATAAGTAAAACTTTAAAAACCAAAACAGTTTTTGCGACACATTTTCATGAACTTACATCTCTTGAAAAAAAATTTCAAAATGTGAAAAATTTAAAAATAGATATAAAGGAAGAAAATGGAGAATTAGTATTTTTACGAAAAATAACTTCAGGTTCAAGTGATAGAAGCTATGGAATAGAAGTTGCTAAAATGGCTGGTATTCCTGATGAAATTATTGAAAGTGCAAAAAATATAATTGAGTATATAGATGAAAATAATGAAAAAAATTTTGAAGATCTAAATTTTAGTAATATTAGAAAGAATGACTATATATATAAGGAAAAAATTGATTACTTGAAAAAAGAAGTAAGTAAAATCGATATAAATAATTTAACTCCTTTAGAATCCATTAATGAGCTTTATAATTTATTTGAAAGGATAAAAAATATTTGATGAAAATAAAGCAATTAGATAATGATACTATAGAAAAAATTGCAGCAGGAGAAATAATAGAATCTCCAGTATCTGTAGTAAAAGAGTTAGTAGAAAATTCAATAGATGCAAATTCAGAAAAAATAATTGTTGAAATAAAAAATGGTGGAAAAAGTTATATAAGAGTTACCGATGACGGAGATGGAATTGATAAAGATGAGATAGATCTTGCTTTTAAAAGTCATGCTACATCAAAAATAGAAAAATTTGATGATTTATATAAATCAATGTCTTTAGGATTTAGAGGTGAAGCTTTATCAAGTATTTCTTCAGTATCAAAAATTGAACTTATAACAAAAACAAAATATGATGAATTAGGAATTAAAACCACTATAGAAGAAAAAATTATAAAAAATAAAAAAAGTATAGCTACAAATAATGGTACAACTTTTATAATAAAAGATCTTTTTTTTAATACACCAGTTAGAAAAAAATTTCTTAAATCTGATATTTCCGAATCAAATAAAATAACAAAAATTATGTATATATTTGCTATAAGTCATCCTTTAATAGAATTTAAATATATAAAGGATAATAGAGAAATTTTCAGAACTTATAAAAATAATTCAATTGAAAACAATATAATTGAATTAATAGATTCAAATTTAGAAGGTAATTTAATAAAAATTGACTATAAAAGTGAAGAATTTGATATTTATGGATATATTTCATCTGAGAATTATTATAGAGGAAATAGAACATTAGAGTATTTATTTGTAAATGGAAGATATGTATTTAATGATAATTTTTCAAAAATTATAGAAAATAATTACAAATCAATAATACCAAATGGAAGATTTCCATCTTTTTTCTTATTTATGAATATTTCTCCATCAATGATAGATATTAATATTCACCCAAATAAAAAAGATATAAAGTTTTCATATGAAGAAGAGGTACTGACAAAAATAGATGAAATTATTTTTGAAAAATTAAATAATAATACAGATGTTAAAAAAATTAGATATAAAAATAAAAAAGAAAATGAAATTATAGATTTTTATTCTGATTATGAAAAAATTTTAAATAAATATAATATAAAATCAGATTATAAAACTAAAAATATAAATGAAGAAAGTATTTCAAATGAAAATAAGATAAAAAATTCATATGAAGAAATATTGCCACGTTCGTTTTTGCTTGAGGAAGAAAAAACAGAGTATAAAGCTAAAAAAAATCATTCTTTAAAATTCGAAAATTATATCTATAAAACTACTATCTTTAAAAGGTATTCTATTTTTGAAAATAATGAAATGCAGATACTGATTTTAGATGCAAGAGAAGCTGACAAAAAAATAAGATTTGAAAAATACTTAAATGAGTTAAATACAAATAATATAAATTTACAAAGACTTGTTGATCCTATAATTTATTCAATGAAAAAAGATGAATTTGAAAAAATCAAATATAATCTTTCTAAATTTAAAAAAATTGGGTTTGAATTAGAAATATTTGGCGAAAATTCCATAATTTTAAGGTCAGTACCATTTATTTTTGAAAATCCAGAAAATGAAAAATTTTTTTATGAAATTCTAGATAATATTCAAGAGGATGATAATATTTTATTAAGGAAAATTTATGAAAAGATTAGTTATAAATCTTTTAAAAGAGGAGACTTTATAGATAAAAATGAGGCAACAAATCAATTAAAAAAATTAAGTTTTCTTGAAAATCCATTTTTTGGATATACTGGAAAAGCATGTTTACTTTTAATTAATAGTACAGAATTGGAGAAATATTTTGGCTAAGAAAGTGATTTTTATAACAGGACCAACCGCGTGCGGAAAAACTGATGTTGCAAATTTATTATCAAAAAAATTTAATACAAATTTAATTTCAACTGATTCACAGCAAATATATATACAGATGGATATAGGGACAAACAAAGATTTATCAATTAAACAGGAACTTGTTGATATAAAATATCCAAATGAAGATTTTTCAGTAGAAGAATACAGAAAAGAAGCATTAAAAATTATTTCAAATATAGATTATCCAATTTTTGCTGGTGGTAGTGGTTTTTATATTGATTCTTTGATATATAATATGAATTTTGCAGAAACTTCAAAAGATTTAAATATAAGAAAAAAATACGAAAATTTATATGAAAAAAACGGAAAAAAATATTTATATGATTTGCTTTATAAAATAGATCCAAAAACCGCTTTAAAATATCATATTAATGAAACTAATAGAATTATAAGAAATTTAGAAATTTTTGAAAAAACAGGCAAAAAACCAAGTGAAATTAAAAATGGATATAAACAAATAAATGAAAAAATAAATCCATATATTTACCTTTTAAATTACAAAGATAGAAATAAACTCTATGATAAAATTAATAAAAGAGTTGATGAAATGATAAAAATAGGTCTTATTAATGAAGTGGATACTTTAATAAAAAAATATAATCTTACAGAAAAAAGTCAGTCTATGAGGGCTATAGGATATAAAGAAACTATAGAATATTTACAAAATAAAATTACATTTGATGAACTTCTATATAATATAAAAATTAATACAAGACATTATGCAAAAAGACAAATTACATGGATGAAAAGATATAGAAGTTTTAATAATTTTAAAGAAATTTTTGTAGATGATTTCGAAGATAAAAAATCAATTTCTAATTTTATATTAGAAGACTTAAAGGAGAAAAAATTTGGAATATAATTTTTATGAAAAAAACTATAATATAGATAAAAATATAGTAGAATATGTAGACAAAACATGTGAATTATTAAATAAAGGCTTTAAGAGTTTAGATAAAATTAAAGAATATAATTTTTTAAAAGTAATTAATTCTTTTAATAAAAATAATCTTTCAAATACTGATTTTAATTGGACTACAGGTTATGGATTTGGAGATTATGGTGTATTTAAAACCGAAAAAATCTTTTCAGATATTTTTAAAACTGAAGATAGTTTAGTCAGATCATCAATAGTATCTGGAACACATGCTATTTCGATTGTACTTTTCTCGTTGTTAAATTATGGTGACAATTTAGTATCAATTACAGGAGATCCATATGACACACTTCAACAAGTTATTGGCATTAAAGGAAAAGAAAAAGGAAATCTAATATCAAAAGGAATAAACTATTCAAAACTGGATTTAGATGACTATGGAAAAATACAATATAATAAAATAAAAGATTATGTAAAAAAAGCAAAACTTGTAGCAATACAGAGATCTACAGGATATACAAATAGAAGAGCTTTTACAATAGATGAAATTGAAAAAGCAATTAAAATTATTAGAAAATCAAATCAGAATGCGATAATTTTTGTAGATAACTGTTATGGAGAATTTACACAAACAAGAGAACCATCAGAAGTTGGAGCAGATATTATTGCAGGAAGTTTAATTAAAAATATAGGCTCGGGTATTGCTTTAACAGGCGGATATATTACTGGAAATAAAAATCTAATTGAATATTGTTCAAATTATTTAACTTCCCCAGGAATAGGAAAAGAAGAAGGATTAAGCTTTGGTACTACAAGAAATGTTTTACAGGGTTTATATTTTTCACCGATGACTACTATAGAATCTGTTAAGATAGCAATGCTATTTTCAAAATGTTTTAATGATTTAGGATACAAGGTAAGTCCACTTCCAGAAGATGAAAGAAGTGACATTGTAGAATCAATAGTGTTAAAAAGCCCTGAAAAAGTTATAGAATTTTGCAAAGCAATCCAAGAAAGTTGTACTTTAGATTCTAATATTATTCCAGAGCCTTCTCCTATGCCAGGATATGAAGATGAAATTATAATGAGTGCTGGAGGATTCATTGATGGTTCTACAGGTGAATTGTCTGCAGATGGCCCTTTAAGAAAACCATATACTGTATATGTACAGGGTGGTTTAAATTTTATTCAAGGAAAGCTTGCTATAATGAAGGTATTACAAAAATTTAGTGATAAAAATTTTATAGATTTAAATAAACTTACTAAATAAATATAAGTTTATTAATTTCTATTGTAACTTTAATAATAGCTATTAAAGCTTATAAGTTAAGCAAAATGAACAAATGAAAGGCTAGAGGTTTAAATATGAAAAAAGAAAATAAAGAGATTGGTAGACCTATAAAAGGCGAAAACCCTATAAATAAAAGACTATCTCCTATGATTTCAAAAGAGGAGATGAAAGAAATTGACAACTGTTAAAAAAATAGATAAAACAAATATTGATACTGTGATTGAAGGTATTTATTTGTTGAAAGAAACTTTGAAGTAATAATTGTTTATAACTACCATAGCTTATAGTTAAATATAATTAACAAGAGATTAGTATTCAATACCCTGTTTAGAGAGTAAGTATACTTAGCAATGCTTATTGATTAATTGAAAATTAGTACTCCTCAATAAAATCTTAATCTCGTCAAAAACAAGCTTTAAAGCCCAGCATAAGGAGAGTTTTGACTCTCCTTTTTGCTTGTTTATTTTTAAAAATTAGAGTTACATTTTTGTAGCTATTTTTTTGTAAAAGAAATAAAAAATCGCTTGATTATATACGTATTAATACGTATAATATAAACTACAAGGAGGGTATTTTATGCCGATGAGCTCAAAAGAGATGATTAAACTTTTGGAGAAAAACGGCTTTATATACGTAAAAAGCGGTGATGGGTCTCATAGAAAGTTTAAAAATCCTAAAACTGGTAAGGTAACACAAGTTCCGTATCATTCTAAAGAGCTTAGTAAAGGCTTAGAAAGAGCAATATTGAAACAAGCGGGGATTATATAGTCCCTCTCCTTGCTTAAAATGGAGGTAATAGATGTTTGTAGTTTATCCAGCAATATTTTATAAGTTTAAAAATAATGACGGTTATATGGTGTATTTTAAAGATTTACAAGAAGGTGCTACAGAAGGAAAAAACTTAGAAGATTCATATTTTATGGCAGGAGATTATATAGCTAGTTGGGTATATGATGATTATGTAAATAATAAAAAGATGCCAAAAGCTAGTAATTTAAGCGATTTAAATATAAATGATTGCGAATATATATTTGAAGATGAGATAGATTTGTCTAAATCTTTTAAAACCTTAGTAGGTATTGATATGGACGAATATATAAAAAAGAATAGTAAAAAACCTGTAAAGAAAACAGTAACAATACCTTCTTATTTAAATGAGCTAGGAATAAGTAAGGGGATTAATTTTTCTAAAGTTTTAACAGCTGCCCTTGAAAAGGAATTAGAATTAGGATAAGTTTTTAATAAATATAAAGAGTCACCGATGTGGTGGCTTTTTTTGTAAAAAAGTTTAAAAAAATACTTGACATCTGTCGAACATTAGTATATAATATAATTACAGTTAAGGAATATTTAACGAGTTGAGCGAGAGGGAGGAGAAAACATGGACGAAGAAATGAATTTATCGGAAGTTGTTGTTAAAGAAACTGAAGAAAAGATGATTTATAAAATATTGCTTTTAGCAAAAGAAAGTAAAGATAAAGAAGAAATTATCAAAAAAATAGAAGAGTTACTTAAAAAGTAAATCTTCTAAACAAAACTAAAGTACAACGGGGACTCGCTCCCCTGTTGTTACTAATAATGTACTATAAGAGCGAGGGAAAGGCAAGGAGGATATGTGAGCGATAAAAAAGAACATAAAAAAATGGGCAGACCTATTGTAGGAAAACCAAAAACAACTAGATTGGGCATTAGAGTAGATGAAGAAACAAATAGAAAATTAGATGAGTATTCTTTAAAACTAAATACTACTAAAACTGAATTGGTACGAAAAGGTATAGATATAGTAATAGAAAGTATAGAGAATAACAATAAGTAAAATAAATAAGCCCTACGAAAAACGCAAGGCTATAAGCAATATAATATTACTCGCAATATTATTATACTGCTTTAACCCTTAAAATTAAAGGAGTGTAGAATGTTAAATATAATGAAGTATGAAGAAAGTAATGTAGAAGTTATAACTTGGAATGGAAAAGTATTATTTAATCCATATCAAGTTGGTAAATGTTTAGGTATAGTTGAAAGCACTGTAAGAAATTATCTAAGCACATTTAATAATAATCAAGTTGTAAAGATAAGAAAAAACGACGTCCGTTTAAAGGACAATTTGAATATACCAACATCTGGAAGAAGTTTTTTAACAGAAAGCGGAGTATATAAACTGGCTTTTAAATCAAGAAAACCAGAAGCTGAAAAATTTACAGATTGGGTAACAGATGAAGTAGTACCTACTATAAGAAAAACAGGAAAGTATGAAATACCAAAAGATAGAAGTGAATATGAAATAACAAATAAAACATATAAGCACATACCAGTGATGAGAGAAGATTTTTTCTTCTCTTTTTTTTGTAAAAAAGTTTAAAAAAATACTTGACTTATGGATATCCAAAGTATATAATATAATTACAGTTAAGGAATGCTTAATGAGTTCGCAGGCAAGTGCAGAAAGGAGAATACAATGACAGAGGGTATGACTAACCAACAATTTGAAGCAGTTATAAGATTAATAATAAAAATATTAAAAGATGACGGCGTAAAAGAAGAAACAATCAAAAAAATAGAAGTTTTACTAAATAAATAAAACTTCCATAGCAAACAAGTTATAAAAAGGTTACTTGCCTAACCTTTTTATAATATTATTATATCATTAGGCAAGAGAAAGGCAAGGAGGGTATGTGAGCGATAAAAAAGAACATAAAAAGATGGGCAGACCTATTGTAGGAAATGAACCGAAGTCTGAACAGTATAGAATTAGATTAAGTAAAGCAGAATCTGAAAAACTAACTTATTGTTCTTTGAAAACTGGAATGACAAAAGCTGATGTTTTAAGAAAAGGTTTAGAAAAAGTTTACATTGAAATAAAAGAAGAAAAATAGTAAAAAACAAGACTTGTGGCAATGACAAACCAACGAAAATAGCACAAGTCTTGTTAAGCGAGATTTCTCTCTATGGATATTGTACCATAGATTGATATCTCTTTAAAGATAAAGGAGATAAAATGAATAATATAGTACAAGTATACAATAATAAAAAATACGGGTTAGTTACTACAAGTAAAGCAGTAGCAGACGGATTAAATAAAGAACATAGCAAAGTCATAAGAACTTTAGAAACTCTAACTTTAGAAAAGCCAGATTTGGGTTCTCTGATAATTCCAACAACTTATAAGGTAGAAGGACAAAAAAGAGAGTATAAAGA
>JALEKO010000005.1 GCA_022769085.1 Peptoniphilaceae bacterium | reverse complement strand
TGTAGAAGATTATGATACAAAAGAAGAAAAAGAACTTAATATGATTCAAAAATGGCCTGTAAGAAAAGGAAGGCCATATAAGAAAAAAATAAATACAGATAAACCACTTGAAACAGGTCAAAGAGTAATTGATACTTTTTTTCCAGTTGCAATGGGTGGAACTGCTGCTATACCAGGACCTTTTGGGTCAGGGAAAACAGTAGTTCAGCATCAGCTTGCAAAATGGGCAAATGCTGATGTTGTAGTTTATGTAGGTTGTGGAGAAAGAGGAAATGAAATGACTGATGTATTAAATGAATTTCCACAACTTGAAGATCCTAAAACGGGTTATCCTTTAATGAAAAGAACTGTATTAATAGCAAATACTTCAAATATGCCAGTTGCAGCAAGAGAAGCATCCATTTATACAGGTGTTACAATCGCAGAATATTTTAGAGATATGGGTTATTCTGTTGCAATGATGGCAGACTCAACATCAAGATGGGCAGAGGCACTTCGTGAGATGAGCGGTAGACTTGAAGAGATGCCTGGAGATGAAGGATATCCAGCATATTTGGGTTCTCGTATTGCAGAATTTTATGAAAGAGCAGGAAGAGTAGATACAATAGGAAGTGATGAAAGAGAAGGTTCAGTAACACTTGTTGGAGCCGTATCTCCTGCTGGTGGAGATACATCTGAGCCTGTAACACAGTCAACACTTCGTATAGTAAAAGTTTACTGGTCTTTGGATTATGATTTAAGCTATCAGAGACATTTCCCAGCAATAAATTGGCTTACTTCATATTCTTTGTATCAGGATAATATGGATAATTATCTTGACAGTAAAGTAAACCCAAATTTTTCAACTTTAAGAAAAAGGTCAATGGGGCTTTTGCAACAAGAACAATCATTACAAGAAATTGTAAGACTTGTCGGAAGAGATTCTCTTTCAGATGATGATAAATTAAAACTTGATGTTACAAGGTCGATTAGAGAAGATTTTCTTCAACAAAATGCATTCCATGAAGTGGATACATTCTGTCCATATGAGAAACAGTATCTTATGCTTTATAATATTTTGTATTTGTACGATAGAAGTCTTGAAGCTGTAAGAAAAGGTGTAAGCCTTGAAAAACTTGAACATTTAAATGTAAGTGAACAGATTACTAGAATGAAGAGAATTCCGAACAATCAACTAGATAGAGTAAAAGACATAAAAGAAATGATTGATGGAGAAATTGGACAAATTGAAAAAGAAGGAGGGGATGAATAATGTTAAAGGAATATAAAACAGTTTCTGAAGTTGTAGGTCCCCTAATGCTGGTTAAAGGCGTAAATGGCGTTTCATATGAAGAACTTGTTGATGTAGAAATGCAATCAGGGCAAAGAAGAAGAGGAAGGGTTATAGAAGTTGATAGCGATAATGCAATGGTTCAGCTTTTTGAAGGTTCAACTGGTATTAATTTAAAATCTACTTCTGTAAGATTTTTAGGAAGACCTCTAGAATTTGGAGTTTCAGAAGATATTATTGGAAGGGTTTTTAATGGATTAGGAGATCCTATAGATGATGGGCCTGCAATAATTCCTGAAAAAAGACTTAATGTAAATTCTACAGCTATGAATCCTGTTTCACGTGAGTATCCTTCAGAGTTTATTCAAACAGGAATATCAACAATAGATGGACTTAACACACTTGTAAGAGGACAAAAACTTCCTATTTTTTCAGGCTCAGGACTTCCGCATAATATGCTTGCAGCACAAATTGCAAGACAGGCAAAAGTACTTAATGATTCAGAAAAATTTGCAGTTGTTTTTGCAGGAATTGGAATTACATTTGATGAAGCAAAATTTTTTATGGAAGATTTTGATAAAACAGGGGCACTTGACAGATCTGTATTATTTTTAAATCTTGCAGATGACCCAGCAGTTGAAAGACTTGCAACGCCAAAAATGGCGCTTACAGCAGCTGAATATCTTGCTTTTGAAAAAGGAATGCAAGTTCTTGTAATAATGACTGATATGACAAATTATGCTGAGGCACTTCGTGAAGTTTCGGCAGCGAGAAAAGAAGTTCCTGGAAGAAGAGGATACCCTGGATATCTTTACACAGACCTTTCTACAATTTATGAAAGAGCTGGAAAAATAAAAGGAAGACCTGGAACAATAACACAAATTCCAATTTTATCTATGCCAGAAGATGATATTACTCATCCAATTCCAGATCTTACAGGATATATTACTGAAGGCCAGATAATTTTATCAAGAGAACTTTACAATCAGGGAATACAACCTCCTGTTTCAATACTTCCTTCACTTTCAAGACTAAAAGATAAAGGAATAGGAGTTGGAAAAACAAGAGAAGACCATGCAGATACAATGAACCAGCTTTATGCTGCATATGCTGCAGGTGTAGATGCTAGAGAACTTCAAAAAATACTTGGAGATTCTGCATTATCAGAAGCTGATAAAGCATTTGCAAAATTCACTCAAGAATTTGAAGATAAGTATGTAAATCAAGGCTATTATACAAATAGAACAATTGAAGAAACACTTGATTTAGGTTGGCAACTTTTAAGCATTATTCCAAAAACAGAATTAAAGAGAATTGATGATAAATTAATAGATAAATATTTACCTGAAAATTCTTCAGATAAGGGAGATAAATAGTTATGGCAAGGCTTAACGTTACGCCAACTAGAATAAATTTAACTACACTCAAGGGAAAACTTGAAAGGTCAAAAAGAGGATATAAACTTTTAAAAGATAAGCAAGATGAACTTATGAGACAGTTTATAGAACTTATAAGAAAAAATCAGTCTTTAAGAAAAGAGGTTGAAGAAGAACTTTCTCTTTCTTTCAAAGATTTTTTGGTAGCAAGTGCACTTATGAGCCCTAAATTTTTATCAGAAGCTGTAAGTTTTCCTACACAAAAAGTTGGAGTTGAAATTACAACTGAAAATATAATGAGTGTAAATGTGCCAAAGATGAAATTTGAAATAGAAAAAAATAATGAAAAAGCATCTATGTTTCCATATGGTTATGCAAAGAC
>JALEKO010000055.1 GCA_022769085.1 Peptoniphilaceae bacterium | reverse complement strand
GATTATTTTCTTTGCCAAATTTTTTTGCAAAATTTAACTCTAATTCTCTAAAATAAAGTTCTCCTTTTTTTTGAAATATATCTTCAATACTTTCTTTTTCTTTTTTTTCTATTTCATAATCAATATCTATTAATTTTTTATTTGTTTTTTTAGCTATTATTTTTGCTATAGTACTTTTTCCACTTCCAGGCATACCAATTAGTACGATATTTCTTTTTTCTTTTATAAATTTCTCGATTTCTTTTTCTAATAATATATTTTTTTTATCTGTAAATATTTTTGATGATTCAATTGCTTGAACTACAAGCATTTTAAGACCATTTTCATACTTAATATTTTTATCTTTTGCTTTAAAAAGTAACTCTGAAATAAATGGATTATATATAACATCTATTACACATTTTAAATTTTCAAATTCATCCAAATCAACTAAACTTTCTCCGTTTTTTGGGTACATTCCAACAGGAGTTGCATTTATTAAAAGATCATAATTTTTATAATTGTATATTTCAGAATAAAAAGGATGATTTTTTCTTGAAATAACAACAAATTCTACATTTTTATCTTTTAAAACTTGACTAATTGTTTTTGATGTTGCACCATCTCCTAAAATTATTGCTTTTTTAAAATCTATGTTAAAAGAATTTAGCAAGTAAAGAAATCCAAAATAATCAGTATTATATCCTATTAATTTTCCACATCTTTTAATTACAGTATTAACAGCACCAATTTTTTTTGCTTCAGGCGAAATCTCATCTAAGTATTTTATTATTTCAATTTTATATGGGCTTGTTATATTAAATCCAGTAATGTCAGAATTTATAAAATCTTTAATTTCATATTCTTCTTTTTCATATAATTTATATTCATAATTACCTATATAATGATGTATTTCTTTTGAAAAAGAATGAGATAATTTTTTTCCAAGTAATCCAAATTTAAGTTTTTTTTCATTTCTCATTTTCATTTTCCTGTATAGATTTACTTATTTCAAAAATTGTTTTGTAAAGTTTTTTTATATATTCTATATCTTCATCATACAATTTAGAAAATCTATCTATTATTTCATTTTCTCTTGATGAATCAAGTATATTTTTATTATATTTTTTTTTCTCTTTAGAAATTTTCTTACTAATTTCATTTCTTTCTAAAAAAAGTTTAACTATTAGATTATCTAATTTATCTATTTCTTTTCTATATTCTTCAATCATTTTAACCTTTCATGAAATCTAAAAGTACAAGAGAAGCTATTGCTTCTACAACTGGCGGTGTTCTTAGTGCAAAGCATGGGTCATGTCTTCCATGAATAACTAATTTTTCTTTTTGCATTTTTGAAATTGATACTGAGTTTTGTTCTTTTGATATAGACGCAGTGGGTTTAAATGCAACGCTAAAAACTATTGGCATTCCATTTGTAATTCCACCAACAATACCTCCAGAATTATTTGTTTTTGTAACAATTTTATTATCAGATATTTCAAATTCATCATTATGATTTGATCCTTTCATAAATGGTGCATCGACTCCTTTCCCAAATGAGATATATCTAACCCCAGGAATTGAAAATATTCCATGAGATAGTTGAGATTCAAAAGAATTAAAAATTGGTTCTCCAAGCCCAATAGGTGGCGAAATTATAAAACATTCCACAACTCCTCCAAAAGAATCTCCTTCTTCTTTTATATTATTTATTAATTCTTTTATTTTTTCTTCAGAACTTTTTGAAATTACAGAAATTTCTTTTTTCATGCAATTTTCTAATTTTTTTACATCAGGTGATACATAATCTATTTCTTCATCTTTAATATTATAAACACTCTTTATATGAGATAGTACTTTTATCCCCTTTTTTTCTAAAATTTGAATTGCAATAGCCCCTGCCACACATATTGGTGCAGTCATTCTACCAGAGAAAAATCCAGAACCTCTTAAATCAAGTTCACTTGAATATTTTTTTAATGCTGTAAAATCTATTTGAGAAGGTCTAGGAATGTCTGAAAAATTTTTATAATCATTTGATTTTACATCAGAATTTTTAATAATAGCACAAATTGTATTAGAAATTATTTTATTGTTTTCAATTCCACATATAAATTTTACATCATCACTTTCTTTCCTTTGTGATGTATATTTATTTTTTCCAGGTTTTCTTCTATCTAAAAATTTTTTAATTTTTTCTAAATCAATTTTTTCTCCAACTTCAAATCCATCTGCAACAACTCCAATAAACTCAGAATGAGAAGAACCAAAAAT
>JALEKO010000056.1 GCA_022769085.1 Peptoniphilaceae bacterium | reverse complement strand
AATTATCAGGTCATAAATTATATAGACGTGCAATGGAAGAAAAAAATTCATTTACTGAAAATAGTTATTCATATAGAAAAAATATTCTATTGGAAGGAGTTTATGATATAGATTTTAACTATTACGAAAAAAATAATCTAGTAGATTTAAAGTTATATAAAAATAAAAATGAATTATTTCATTCAGTTATAAAAGTAGGGTAAATATGAAAAAGAATGGTTGGATTTCAATTTATGTATTACTATTGTTACTATTTTTAAGTACTTTTATTACATTTGTATTGTCATCTATTGAAGATGATTCTAAAAGAAATGAATATATGTATGAAAAAATTCAAAATGATTATGATTTAGAATCTGTTTTAAATATAACAAAAAATGATTATGGTGAAAAAATAAAAGAAGATATAAAAAAATTTTTCATTGAAGGATATATTAATAATTTTAGTGTTCCAAACTATAATTCATATCTAATTATGTATATTTCTGAAAGTAATAAAGAAGTTACATTAGATAAATTTTTAATTAATTACAAAGGTATTGATTTTAAAGTATATTTAAAATTTCATGTCACAAATTTTAAAAAAATTTTTGAGAAAAATAATGGATATTTGTATATAGAAGTAAAAAAAGATACTCAAAATACAAGTTCAAAAAAAGTTGATAGATTTATATTTAAAGGATATGATTTGATCCCATTTGAAAAAACAAAACCAGTAATTTTAAATAAAGATGATTTTTCATATGATTTAATAGAGGATTTAGACTTTAAAAGCATAAAATTATCTGAAGTAAATGATTTAATTATTGATGATTTACCATCTGGGAATAGTTATTTAAAAATAAATTCAGATATAGAAATACCCAATTTAAAAAATGAAATAAATAATAATTTTAATGAATTTCATGAAGATGAGATATATTATGATTTTTTTAGTGACAATTACGCAGAAACAAGTAAATTAAATAAAGAAATCGATTTTAACGGTATATTGGTTTTAGAAGGAAATATTTTTTTGAATAGTAATTTTAAAATTAATGGATTATTAATTATTAAGGACGGTGATGTTATAAGCCATAATAATTCTAAACTAATCGTAAATGGTCAAATTATTTCAAATAAAGAAATTAATTTAAATAATATTGAAATGAATTTATCAACAG
>JALEKO010000047.1 GCA_022769085.1 Peptoniphilaceae bacterium | reverse complement strand
GAAAAAATGGCAATAAAAAAAGACCCGATTTTCAGGTCAAATGATTGAGCTACTTAACAGAAAGGCTTGAAACAGCCGTATTTTCAACTGTTAAAATGTATCCTATCGTTGGACTACATTTCGATATAGATAACATCAATTCTCCCTTTATGTGTTTTTTCTAATAATTTAAGAGAGTGCAGGTTATCTCCCTCTAATAGAAAATTAAAATCTTCATTTTCATTTGCTACAATTTTTCTTTCCTCCACTTCTCTAAATACGGGGATATTATGGACAAGTTTTTTGTCTACTTCTTCTTCATGTTCTTCCCATACTAATCCATATTTTTTCTCGGTTAATGCCGTTTCAATTTTTTCTAAGTGCATTCTGCTTTCATCATCTGTATGAATCTCTTTAAGATGATTTAGGTATTCAAGCATTTCATTTCTCTTTTTTTGAGATAAATTACTCATTATCTCCCTCCTCTCTATACTCTCTATATCACATTAAATACCTGCAAATTCTATCCAGTATTTCCATACTCACATTCTCATCTCGTCACATTTTAGCTATGGTATGGGGCGTTGTTTTTGATAGCAATTTGCAAGTCCAATTTATTCATTTTTTCATCTATTAATTTTTTCCATAATTTATTATAAGAAAATCCCATATCCACATCAAATTAATCTTCTAATTTATATAGTTTTCTATTAATATTATAGTGCATATCAAAACTTAATACTTATAAATTTACTATGTAAGGAAAATTAACATTTAAAAATCGGCACAAAGGACAATTACCTTCATGCCGATTAAATTTTAATAAAATAATTCAATAATTAAGAGATTTTTAAAGCTATTTTTAACTTCTGATGTTATTAAAAATTATCTATTATAACATTAATTTGTTCTAGAATAACATCTTTGTTTAACTTATTCTTAGAAGAAAAAGCAAAAATTAAACCTTCATCTTTAATATTAAGTTTATTTTTTATTATTTTAATGTAATGTTTAATTTTTCCTTTAGAAATTTTATCATATTTTGTAGCGATTATAAAGCCCATAAACCCGTTTTCAAGTATCCAATTATACATTTTAATGTCATTTTCAGTTGGCTCATGTCTAATATCAATTACTAAAAAAACTTCTTTTAAATTTTCTCTTGTAGAAAGATAATCTTCTATAAGTAAATTCCATTTTTCTTTTTCTTTTTTTGATACTTTTGCAAAGCCATATCCTGGTAAATCTACAAGTCTAAATGAATCATTTATTTTATAGAAATTTACAGTCCTTGTTTTGCCAGGCTTTGATGATGTTCTTGCAAGATTTTTTCTATTTATAAGTGTATTTATAAGAGATGATTTTCCAACATTACTTCTTCCTGCAAAAGCTATTTCTTTTATTTCATCTTTTGGATATTGACTTTTTAAACCTGCTACCTGTTCTAATATAGCATCTTTTATTTTCATACTAGTGCCTTTTTTAAAACATCTTTTATATTATCAACAGGAACAAATTCTATATCTTTTCTTATCTCATCTGGAATTTCTTCAAGGTCAACTTCATTTTCTTTTGGAATTATAATTGTTTTTATTCCATTTGAGTATGCTGCAAGTGCTTTTTCTTTTAAGCCACCTATTGCAAGAACATTTCCCATAAGAGAAATTTCACCTGTCATTGCAACTGACGATTTTACTTTTCTTTTTGTTAAAGCCGAAACAAGTGCAGTTGTCATTGTAACGCCTGCAGATGGTCCTTCTTTTTTTACAGCACCTTCTGGGGCGTGAATATGAAAATCTAATTTTTGATAGAAATCTTCTTCTAAAGAAAAACTTTTATAATTTGCCCTTATATATGAAATAGCAGCTTGGGCAGACTCTTTCATAACATCTCCTAAAGAGCCTGTTAAAATTATATTCCCTTTTCCACTCATTACCTGACATTCAATTGCTAAAATCGTTCCTCCAACTGCAGTCCATGCTAGTCCATTTACAATTCCAATTTTATCTTCTTTACTTGAAATTGAATCAATAAATTTTGGTTTTCCTAAAAAATCTTTGCAATTTGAAAGTGTAACTTTTATGGTGCCATCTTTTCCACTTTCTTTTTCTTCAAGACTTAATAAAGCAGATTTTCTACAAATTTTTGCTATAAATCTTTCAAGTTCCCTTACTCCAGCTTCTCTTGTATACTGTTTAATTATTTTTCTTATAACTGAATCGGTTATAGAAATTTCATTTGCTTTAAGTCCATTTATTTCTCTTTGCTTTTTTATAAGATATTTTTTTGCAATTTGAAATTTTTCTTCTTCTGTATATCCAGATATTTCAATTATTTCCATTCTATCATATAAAGCCTGTGGTATTGAAGATGGATCATTTGCAGTAGTTATAAAGAAAACTTCCGATAAATCAAATGGAATTTCAAGATATCTATCTGTAAATTCATCATTTTGTTCTGGGTCAAGAACTTCAAGCAATGCACTTGATGGATCTCCTCTGAAATCAGAACCTAATTTATCAATTTCATCAAGTAAAAATACAGGGTTTTTTACTCCTACTTTATCAATTGATGAAATAATTCTTCCACTCATTGCACCAACATAGGTTTTTCTATGCCCTCTAATTTCTGATTCATCTCCAACTCCGCCTAAACGCATTGATATGAATTTTCTATTAAGTGCATTAGCTATTGACTTTGCAATTGATGTTTTTCCTACTCCAGGAGGCCCTACAAGACAAATAATTGACCCTGATTTATTATCTTTTTTCTTTCTTACTGCAATAAATTCTAAAATTCTTTGTTTTACTTCTTCAAGTCCATAATGATTTTTATTAAGCTCATCTCTTGCTTTTTTTATATCAATTTTGTCATTCGTTTTTTTATCCCAAGGTAATTTTAATGCAAAATCTAAAAATGTTGTTATCACACCATAATCAGGGCTCATACTTGGAATATTTTCAAGTTTTTTTACTTCTTTTAAAAGTACTTCTTTACTTGTTTTATCAATTGAAAGAGAATTTATTTTTTTGGTATATCCTTCAATTCCATTTTCTTCTTGATCTTCATTAAGTTCTTTTTTGATTACAGCAATCTTTTCTCTCAAAAAATATTCTCTTTGGCTTTCATTTAAGTTTTCTTGAACTTCCATATCAATTTTTCTTGATAATTTATTCAACTCTATTTGTTTTTTAAATAATTTATGAATTTTATTTAATCTTTCTTCAATATCAAGTTCTTTTAATATGTCATAATACTCATCTGGTGATAGCGTCATATACGATACAATTGTATTTGAAAATTTTTCAGGATCTTTAAGCTGAATTAAAGCCTGTGAAAATTCTACAGGAAATTCTTCATCCATATTTGTTTTTGCATTCTGAAGTAAATCTTTTATAGTTAAAGATTTCAAAGCTTCAATATGTTCATTTGAACTAAATTTATCTTCTATATATTCATATTCGTCTACAATTGCTGAAAAATATCCATCAGATGTATTTAATGATTTTAACTTTGCTCTTTTTAATCCTTCAACAAGAACTTTTACATTTCCATTTTGATCGGTAAAAGTCTGTTTTATTTTTGCAACTGTTCCAAAATCATACAAATCATCTAATTTAGGGCTTTCTACCAATACATCTTTCTGGTTTAAAAGAAAAATGTCCATATCTTCCAATAATGCTTTATCCAATGCTTTTTTTGATATGCTTCTTGCAACATCAAAATGTACAACCATTCCAGGTATTACCCATATTCCTCTTATAGCAACCATAGGATAAATTTTTTCATTTATCTTATAATAATCGTTCATAATTCTCCTTAACAGTATTTTCTCTAATGTGCTTTATTTATAATACCTTTTATTTTACCAACAAGCATTAAACAGTAAAACTTTTTATTTTATTTAAATATTTTTTGAAAATAAATTTTTTACTTATAATTTTTTAAAATAAAAAAATCGATTTTATAATATAATTTAATTAGGAGGTAATTTATGAATGTATTAATATTAATAGATTCTTTTAAAGGCAGTTTAAGCTCAATTGAAGCTGGAAATATTATAAAATCTGTTATTGAAAAATACCCTACAAATCAGGCAAAAGTTTTACCAATAGCTGATGGAGGAGAAGGCACTATAGATTCATTAAAAGAAATTGAAAATTCTAAAATAGTAAAAGTTAAAGTACATGACCCTTTAATGAAACCTCATTTGGCAAAATATTTAATAGTAGATAATAAACTTGCAATTATGGAAATGAGTGAATCGAGCGGACTTACTTTGATAAAAAATAATTTAAATCCTATGATCGCAACAACATTTGGAGTAGGTGACATGATAAAAGATGCCCTAGATAAAAATATAAGAGATTTCATTATAGGAATAGGAGGCTCTGCTACAAATGATGCAGGATGTGGAATGTTAAAAAGTTTAGGAGCAAAATTTTTAGATAAAAATGGATTTGAAATAGAAGTAGGCCCAATTGGAATTGAAAATTTGGATAAAATAGAATTAAAAAATTTAGATAAAAGGCTTTATAATTCTAAATTTCAAATTGCATGTGATGTAGATAATCCTCTTTTAGGAAAAAATGGTGCTTCTTTTGTATTTGGTCCTCAAAAAGGTGCTGATGAAAATCAAGTAAAAAAATTAGATTTTCTGCTTGAAAAATTTCACAAAAAAACATTAGAAATTTTACCTTCAGCATCTGAAAAAACAGCTGGAGTAGGAGCTGCAGGAGGACTTGGCTATGCTTTTAAAAATTATTTAAATGCTAAATTAAAACCTGGAATTGAAATAATTCTTGAAATGTTAAATGCTGAAAAATTAATTAAAAATTGTGATTTAATTATTACAGGTGAAGGAAAAATGGATTTTCAAACATCTATGGGAAAAACTCCTGTCGGAATAGCAAAACTTGCAAAAAAATATGATAAAAAAGTTATAGCTTTTTGTGGAGTTTGCGATAATGATGCTGTAAATGTAAACGATAAAGGGATAGATGCATTCTTTCCAATTATAAATGACTGTATCTCTTATGAAAAAGCTATGGATAAAAAAATTTCTAAAGAAAATTTATATAGATGTACAGATCAAGTTTTTAAATTAATAAATTTATGGAGATAATATGAATAATATAACATTTTCTACAATCGGTGCTCTAATCGGGCTTTTAATATCAATAATTTTAATAATTAAAAATTTTCATGCAACATATTCATTAATAATTGGTGCTTTAATAGGAGGCTTAATTGGAGGTGGAAGTCTTTTAACAACAGTATCTGCAATGGTAGAAGGGGCTGAATCAATGATGAGCTCAGTTCTTAGAATAATGACAAGCGGTATACTTGCAGGTTGTCTTGTTAAAACAGGAGCAGCAGAAAAAATAGCTGATACAATTATAAAAAAATTTGGAGAAAAAAAGGCAATAGTGGCAATTGCTATATCAACTATGATAATATGTGCAGTTGGTGTATTTATAGATATTTCTATAATAACTTGTGCTCCTATTGCACTTTCTGTTGGAAAAAAATCAAAACTATCTAAATCAAGCATTCTATTGGCAATGATTGGCGGTGGAAAAGCTGGCAATGTTATAAGCCCAAATCCAAATACAATAGCAACTGCAGAAGCTTTTAAATTAAATATAACATCTCTCATGTATGTAAATATAATCCCTGCAATTTGTGCACTTTTAGTTACTATTTTTCTAGCATTAAAAATTTCAAAAAAGAAAAATGACATCATAAATTCAAATGATTTGGAAACAATTAAAAAAAACAATTTACCAAGCTTTTTTTCTTCAATAGTCGGCCCTGTTACTGTAATATTATTGTTAGCATTAAGACCTATTGCAAAAATAAGTATAGATCCATTAATTGCACTTCCTATAGGTGGATTTGTATGCTTAATTGCTACAAAAGAAACTAAAAACACAAAAGAATATGTAAATTTTGGCTTTTCTAAAATTATAAACGTATGTGCTTTACTCATAGGCACTGGAACAATAGCAGGAATTATAAAAAATTCTACGTTACAACAAAATTTAATAAATCTTATAAATACATTTAATTTTCCAGAATTTTTAATTGCTCCTATTGCAGGTATTTTAATGGCAGCTGCTACAGCAAGTACAACGGCAGGAAGTACCATTGCATCTCAAACTTTCTCAAAATCGCTTATAGATGCAAATATATCTGCATTAAATGCAGGTGCAATGATTCATTCAGCAGCTACTGTTTTAGACTCGTTACCTCACGGATCTTTTTTTCATGCGACTGGCGGATCAGTAAAAATGTCAATACAAGATAGATTAAAATTAATTCCATATGAGGCTATAATAGGTCTTACAACTACAATTATATCTATTATTATTTATTTAATATCTTAAAAACTAAATAAATAATATTTAAAATAAAAAATAAGCTATTGATAAATTTTCAATAGCTTATTTAAATTTTAAATAAAATTTTTACTCTTCAACTGTTTCTATTTTAAAATCATTTTTAGAATCTACACCGACAATTACTTCTTTTATATTTTCTCTTGAAGGAATTTCATACATTGTTTCCATTAGAAGATTTTCCATTATATTTCTTAATCCTCTTGCACCAGTTTTTTGATCAAAAGCTTTTTTTGCTATTTTATCAATTGCACTATCCTCAAATGTAAGTTTTACATTATCAAGAGAAAACAAACTTTTATACTGTTTTACTAAAGAATTTTTAGGTTCAAGTAGAATTCTTTTTAAAGTAGTTACATCTAAATTCTCTAGTGTAACTACAACAGGAATTCTTCCTACAAATTCAGGAATAATTCCATATTTTATTAAATCTTCAGGCATTACATCTGAAAGAGGTGAATTTTCCCTACTTTCAATATTCATTCCAAATCCAAGTTGTTTTATATTTGTTCTATTATTTATAATACTTTCAAGTCCATCAAATGCTCCACCTACTATAAATAAAATATTTGTTGTATCAACCTGTATATATTGCTGATTAGGATGTTTTCTTCCGCCTTGAGGAGGTACATTTGCAACAGTTCCTTCAATAATTTTTAAAAGAGCCTGTTGTACTCCTTCTCCACTTACATCTCTTGTTATAGAAGGATTTTCACTTTTTCGACTTATTTTATCTATCTCATCGATATAAATTATTCCTTTTTCGGCTCTTTCAATATCATAATCTGCATTTTGAACGAGTTTTAAAATTATATTTTCAACATCTTCTCCAACATATCCTGCTTCAGTCAAATTTGTTGCATCTGCAATTGCAAAAGGTACATTTAGTTTTTTTGCAAGTGTCTGTGCTAAAAGTGTTTTTCCTGAACCTGTTGGTCCTATCAAAAGAATATTTGATTTTTGAAGATTTACATCATCTAAATTTTTTTGAGTTATTCTTTTGTAGTGATTATATACAGCAACTGCTAAAACTTTTTTTGCATTATCCTGTTTTATAACATAGTCATCCAAAAATTCTTTTATCTCTACAGGTTTTGATAATTCCATCTCTCCTTGAAGTTTTGAATTTTCTTCCTCTTTAAGTATTTCTTCACATAAATGTACACATTCATCACATATATATACATCAGGTCCTGCAATAATTCTTTTTACTTGATCAGATTTTTTCCCGCAAAAAGAACATCTTATTTCTTTAGGATCATTTTTTTCCATATAGTCCTACTTATCGTTTGGTTTTATTATTTCATCAATTAAACCATATTCTTTTGCTTCTTGCGGAGTCATAGATTTGTCTCTATCAGTATCTTTTATAATTGTTTCTATATCTTTTCCGGTATTATCGGCTAAAATTTGATTTAATCTTTGTTTTAATTTTAATATCTGCTCAGCTTGAATTTCAATATCACTTGCCTGTCCTTGAGCTCCACCAGATGGCTGATGGATTAAAATATTTGAATTTGGAAGTGAAAATCTTTTTCCTTTTTTTCCACTTGAAAGTAAAATTGCTCCCATACTTGCAGCCTGTCCAATTACAATTGTAGATACATCAGGTTTTACAATATTCATTGTATCCATTATTGCAAGTCCGCTTGTAACAACACCCCCTGGTGAATTGATATACATTTGTATATCTTTATCAGGATCTTCACTTTCCAAAAAAAGTAGCTGTGCTATAATAGTATTTGCCATAGAGTCTTCAACCTGTCCTGTCACAAAAACTATTCTTTCTTTTAAAAGCCTTGAGTATATATCAAAAGCTCTTTCTCCTCTATTTGATGTTTCTATTACAGTAGGTATTAGATAGTCTCTTGTGTTCAATTAATCCTCCTTACTCCTCACTTTTTTGAGGTTCTTCTTTAACAAGTTTTACGTGATTTGCTAAAATTTCAATTGCTTTTTTCCTTTTTATATTTTCAACTATATATCTTTTTGAAACATTTTTCTTAAACATTTCAGAGAATTTTTCTAAATCTTTTATTCCATTTTGTTTTGCAGATTCTTCTATTTCTTTTTCAATGTCTTCATCTGTAACTTCAATATTCTCTTTAAATGCAACTTCATCAACTACAAGATCAGCTTTTACTCTTTCAATTGCAGCAGGTCTAAACTGTTCTTTTATTTTATCAATATTTTGTCCTGTAATTTCAATGTATTGATCTACTGTTACACCCATTTGTTGAATTCTTTGAGAAAAATTATCCATTTCTCTATCAATTTGTTCTTCAACCATTGCATCAGGTACTTTTATTTCACTTTGTTTTACAAGATAATCTATTGCATCATTTTCAATTATTCTTTTTGCATTTTCTTTTTTTGAAACTTCAAGTTTTTTTCTATAATCTTCTCTAAGTTCTAAAATAGTATCAAATTCAGAAATATCTTTTGCAAATTCATCATTTATTTCAGGATATTCTTTTTCTTCAATTGAATTAATTTTAACTTCAAATTTTGCATCTTTTCCAGCTAAGTCTTCTGCCTGATAATTTTCAGGGAATGTAACATTTACGTCAAATTTTTCAGAAATGTTATGTCCTTCAATCTGCTCTTCAAATCCTGGTATAAAAGTATGAGAACCCAATGTTAAATCATAATTTTCTGATTCACCACCGTCGAATTTTTCACCATCAAGATATCCTGTAAAATCGATATTGACTTTATCTCCGTTCTTTGCTGCTCTATCTTCAACTGGTTTTATTCTTGCATTTTTTTCTTGTTCTCTTTTTAACTCATTATCAATGTCTTCTTCAGTTACTTCAGTGTTTACTTCTTTAACTTCGATTTGAGAATAATCTCCTAAAACAGGATGTGGTTTTGTTTCAACTTCAATATGAAGTAAAAGATCTTCGCCTTTTTTTATTTCTTCAAAATCAACTTTAGGTTGAGCTATTACATCCAAATTCAATTCTTCTATTGCATTTCTGTATATTTCTGGGAAAGTTTCATTTATAGCATCATCATAAAATACTCCTTTTCCATAGATATTTTCAATCATTTTTCTTGGTACATGACCTTTTCTAAATCCATCTACTCTATATCTATTTTTTGTTCTTTTATAAACATCATTTATTGCTTTTTCAAACTTTTCATCTGGAATTACCAAATCAAATTTTGCTATATCATTCTCGTGTGATTTTAATTCTGTCATACTTCCTCCTAATCATTCATTATTAAAATATACCTTTATTGTTCTTTTTCATCAAGAAATCGCTTTATAAAGGTAATAATAACTTCTTTTTCATTTTTAAGTTTTTCATTTTGGACTAAATTAAATATTATATTTAAAATTTCTCCAACCTTTTTTCCTTTTGGAATTCCTAAATTTATTATATCAAACCCATTTATATTTAAATCATTTAATGTCAAAGGGATATCATCATTTTTTACATATTCAATGTCTTTTATGAATCTTAATATCTCTTCATTATCTTTAAAATATAATGATTTATATTTTGCATTTTTGATATCCAAAAATCTTCTAAAATCATCTTCTCCTAATTTTACTAATGAAAATCTAATATAATTTTTACTATATTCTTTCTCTTCATGATTTAGAATTTTTAAAACTGGAGAAATTATTTTTTTGTTGTACTTTAGATTTGAAAGATTATATATAATTAAATCGTTTAGTTTAATCTCTTTAAAAAAATCAAAATAAATTAAACAAAGTCTCGTTATAAGGTCTTTTTTTGCATATCTTAATTCTTTAAGCATTAGTTCATATTTTTCTTTATTTTTATCTAAATATTTACTTAATGAAAAATTTTTCATTTGTGGAAAAATATGTTCAAAAAGGTTTGTTTTCCTTAAAAGTTCTACTGCAATATCTGCCCTATCTGATAAAAGCATTTTATTAAGCTCACTTTGAATTCTTTCTTTAGAAATTTTTTTAATATTTAAACTATATAATTTTATTGCAAAATATAAATCTTTGTCTAATTTAAAATTAAGACTTGCACAAAACCTAATTGCCCTTAAAGCCCTTAAAAAATCTTCAGATATCTTTTTTTTAGCATCTAAAACTGCAACCACTTTCTTTTCTTTTATATCTTTAATTCCTTCATATGGATCTATTATTTCACCATTTCTAAAAGCAATAGAATTCATAGTGAAATCTCTTCTTTTAAGGTCTTCTAAAATATTAGTTTCTATTTTTACACTTTTTGGATGTCTTTTGTCAAAATAATCTTGATCTTTTCTAAATGTTGTTATTTCATATATAAAAGAATTTGTAATTACTCTTATACTTTTATATTTTTCACCATAAGTTTCTAATTTACAGTCTTTAAAAATTTCTTTTATTTGTTTTGGATTAGCTTCAGTTGCAATATCAATATCATAACTTTTTCTTTCCATTAAAAAATCTCTTACAAATCCGCCTACAATATATGATTTAAATCCTGATTTTTCTAATCTATTTATTGCAAAGTTATAAGAGGTCAATGTCAATCCATTGCCCCTTGTGTATTCTGTGTTTTTTCAACTTCTATGCTATATGTCACTGTTCCATCTGTATTATCTAAAACCACATTATCAGGAAGCTTTAAGCCAATGGTATCTGTGGTATTTTTTGTTATGTTTTCAATATCAACATCTTCAGTTTCAACTTCATTAATTTTTTCAAGTGCTTTTTTTGAGCCTTTTATTACAACCTTATCAGGAACTACTGTTTCTTTTGTAATTTTATATAAAGAATTAATCATTCCGATTTTTTTAAGTTTTACTTTAACTTCTTTTTTCGTTGTAACTGTTGCCTGAAAATTTACAAAATTTTGACTTAAAGAAACTCCTGAAACTTTAATTCCCTTAGAATCAACAGGTACAACACTTAACGTTGTAGTGCCTGAAGATAAAAGAGATACATCATCAATATTACAAATCAACTTGTCAACTCTTTCAACTGCAGACCTTGCACCACTTATCAAAATTTTATTTGGAGATGCAGTTGTATTTTCTAAAATTGTATTTTTGTCAAGTTCCTGAGTTATATTCAATTCAACAGGTTTTTCAATATTTATTATTTTTTCTAGCTTAACATTTACCTTATCTGGATTTTTTTTAGTTACAAATATTCCAATTGGTGTATCTATATAAACTGGTAAAGATACCGTACCTTCCCTTATATCTTTAAATTCAACATTTGCATTAAAATCACCAGAATTTAATGAATTTACAAGTTTTCTTTCACCTTCTACTTCAATATCTATACTTAAATTTTCAAGATCAGATTTTGATATAGTATATCCTCTATCAGAAAGTTTATCAGTATTTGTTACAACAAGTTCAATATCTCTAAAACTTTTTTTTATGTTAGGCGATGTATTAGCCATAACATAACTCCACAAAACAAGGCTTGCAAGAATAGATAATATTTTAATTTTCCGATCTTTTTTCAACCGTTCCATCTTCCCTCCTAAGTTTTGACATAAAAGAAATATCTTTTTGTTCGTATGCTTTAATAATCCTTTCTTTTAACGTCTGTTCATCAAAATATCTCGATATTTTTCCACTTTCTGCACATGAAATTGTTCCTGTTTCTTCAGATACAATTACTACAAACGCATCACTTTTTTCTGTTATTCCAAGTGCTGCTCTGTGCCTTGTTCCCAATTCTTTTGATAAGGTATTATTTGCAGTAAGTGGTAAATAGCTTGCTGCAACTTCTATTTTGTTATCTTTAATAATTACTGCTCCATCATGTAAAGGGGTATTTGGTATAAAAATATTTATAAGAAGCTCAGATGTGACTTCACCATCAATAAAAACTCCACTTTCTGCGATATCAGATAACCCCACATTTCTTTCTAGTACAATCAATGCTCCTATTTTTTGTCGTGATAGTGAAGAACATGCAGCAACAATTTCATTAACTGTATTTTCTGTTTCAGATTCTATGTAGTTGTCAAGAAAGTTTATTTTTCCTCTTCCTATTTTTTCTAACGCTCTTCTAAGTTCAGGTTGAAATACTACAATTATAAATATAAGCCCTGCCTGTAAAAACCTATCTGTAAGCCATTTTAAAGTGTATAAATTAAGCCATTCTGAAACTTTTGAAAATATAAGAATTAATAGTAATCCTTTTAAAACCTGTTCTGCCCTTGTTTCTTTAAATAAAAGTATAATTTTATAAATTATAAATGCTATTATTGCTATATCAATTATATCACTCATTCTTAAATCTGTTATTGCATTGATAATTGTATTAAGCTCTCTCATATTTGTTTCCTTTTTTTATTTTTATTAATTTCATTATACTTTATTCAAGATATTTTTTTAAACATAATTAAAAAGCCGAGCTTTTAAAAACTCGACTTTTAGTTAAAATTTAAAAATTTTATGGCCAGAATTTAAACCATCCAGCACCAAGACCTTGAGCTATAAGTTCGATTACATAACCAAGAAGTGCAATCAAAAGCAATAGTCCTATTCCCTTTACTGGTGTAAATCCTTTCTTTACCATTAAGAAGTAAAGCATAAGAGTTAATGCAAGTGGAATAATTTTTGGTAAAATTCCATCTAATATTTTTTGAACATTAATTGTTACAGGATTTTCAGTATTTTCATTGTACTTAACTTCAAATTTTCCATTAGCTAATTCTTTAACGCTTGCTCCATCAGCTAATTTCTTTTCTCCATTTTCTTCAACAAACTTTCCGTCGTCGCCTTTAACATATAATTGATCTTCAAAGTCTTTAAGACCTGCTTCATCAACAACAGTCACAATTGGATATGCAGCTGCTGTCTGTCCATTTGGAATATCTATTGCAACTGAAGTTGCACCGTAGTTTGCTGTTAAAGCACCAACTACAAAAATTCCTAAAATAGATGCAGCTCTTGTAAATTCTTTTGCATTTTCTGTAAGAATTCCTATTGCATCCTGTCCTAAATTATAAGACCAATTCATTAACCAAAATCTTATTGCAAATTGTGCAATATTGAAAATTAAAAGGAATAAGAAAGGTGCAATAATATTTCCATCAATAGCCATATTCGATGTAAGTCCTGCTACAATTGGAACTAATGTAAACCAGAATAATGCATCTCCAATTCCACCAAGAGGTCCCATTGCCGCAACTCTTACGGCTCTTATCGTTTGAATATCAGCTTTGTTCTGTTCGAGTGATAAAATAATTCCCATAACAAATGTTACTAAGAATGGGTGTGTATTAAAAAACTCAAGGTTGTGGCTCATACTTGCCGCTAAATCTTTTTTATTTGTGTGTATTTTTTCAAGTCCTGGAAGAATTCCATATAACCATCCAGCAGCCTGCATTCTTTCATAATTGAAAGATGCTTGTAAGAAAAGGGATCTCCAAACCATTTTGTTTAAAGTCTTTTTATCAAGCTGTGGTGCAGGTGTAAGATCTTCATATCTATCAGGAATTATATATTCATTTTTAGATGCCATCTGAGAAGTCACCTCCTACCATTTCATTTGCTTTTGTTTTTACTGAAACTTGATAATCCCAGAATGCAAAACCAAATCCTATAAATGCTATAAGAAGAAGTGTTGCGCCACTTATTGCTTCAATACTTCCTATTACAAGTGCAAGTGCAAATCCCATAAAATAGAATCCCCACATATCTTTACTCATCATTACTCTAAGAAGTGTAGCAAAACCTACATATCTCATCATTCCGCCTGCTGCTCCAAGTGCTCTCATAAGTCCATCAGGAATTGCACTTGATAATTTTTCTCCAAATGCAGAACCTGCAAGGAAAAATCCAACTACTACAAGACCAAATCCAACACCAAGTGCTGTCATAGCGCCATAATTAATTTTTTCAATTCCTTTAGGATCTGCTTTATGAGCATACTCATCAGCTTTTTCCATTATAGGACTCATAACAGTAAATACTATTGTTACGATATATTGGCCTATTAATGCAAAAGCTACTGCAAAACCTACTGAGGCTGTAGCATCAATTTTCATTACGATTGCAAAAACTGTTGCCATTATTCCACCAATTACAGCATTTGGAGGTTGTGCTCCTCCAACTGGCATGTTTCCTATAGTCATAAGCTGGTAAGTACCACCTACTACCAAACCTGTTTGAACATCACCTAAAATCGCACCGATTATTGGGCCTGTTACAATTGGCTGATATAATGACTCAAGGAAAGAGAATTGGTCAATGGCTGCTATAAAAGTTACTATAAAGATCAATAAGACCTGAATAAAATTATAATCCATTTTTTTCTCCTATTATTATAAAATTTTTGAAACGTCTTCTTTTGCTATTGTTGGTACTCTTTGAATAAAGAGTTCAACACCTTTTTCTTTTATCTTTCTAAATGCATCAACATCGTCATCGTCAACTGCAACTGAAGTTGCAACCTGTCTTTTTCCCTCAGACATGTGCATGTTGCCGACATTAACTTTGTCAATAGGAACTCCACCTTCGATAAGCCTTAAAACATCTTGAGGATTTTCGCAGATAATGAAAATCTTCTGTCTGTCTGCAGCTTTTCCAATTACAGCAATTGTTTTTTCAATTGAAAAATATCTTGTAGCAACTCCGTTAGGTGCAGCCATATTCATCAAACTTTGACGCATTTTGTCTGTAGATACTTCATCGTTTGCTACCAGAAGAAGATTTGCTCCTATTACATTTGTCCACTGTGTTGCAACCTGTCCATGAATTAGACGATTGTCAATTCTTGTTAACATTATGTTAGGCATCCTTTACCTCCTTTCATTTAACTTTAGAGGAAATAGATTCTCTTTTTACTTTGAGTACATTTCCACTTCCAACATCAATTTTTGCTATATCGCTACTTAGATGAACAACTTTTCCGTAAACTCCACCTAAAAATACGACTTCATCTCCTACTTTAAGCTCATTTTGAAGATCATAATAATATTTTCTGGCTTTTTTCATTCTTAAATATGAAAGTGCTGTATATATTACATAAAGTAAAACCAGAGATAAAATAACTAATGAAAAACTTTTTAAAAACTCCGTCATGACCCTCCTTTTAAATTGAAAACAATTTCTTTATTCTTTTATAGTATATAATATTAAATTTTCTTTGTCAAACAATTATTAACAAAAAGCAACATTTAACAAACAAATAAAATATTTCTTCAAATTATTTTTACCCTTTATAAATGGAAATATTCATATGTATTTTTATTTATCATTTTTAAAATTTAAATATGTGTAATTTAAATACTTCAAAAATTTCCACAAAAAAAGATAACAAGATTTCCTTGTTATCTTTTTTAAATATTTTTAAGCAAATTTTCTTATTATTGCATTTGCTATATCTTTCATTATTGAATTTACTTTATTTGCCCAATCTTTAGCTGATGCATATTTAACATTAATTCCATTTGTTGAAAGTCCATTATAATAAATGCCATCTTCTGTTAAGTAATTTTCTTTTAATGCTTTTGCAACTACCATAGTTGAATGTTCAGCACTGTTAAATGTTGTAGCACTATTATATGGATCATTGTCATATGCTGTATAACCATAGTAATTATTTTTTTCTTTGGCTAGTCTACTTGTTCCATTTCCACTTTCAAGTCTTGCAATAGCTTCAAGTAAAATTGCATTTACTCCATATGTTTTTTCAGCTTTTGAAAAAACTTCTCCAAGACCTTTATTTACCATGTCTCCTGCCATTCCAGCCTCAAGTTGTTCTGCTGTAAAACCTGTTTTATTTGTAACATGGAAATAATTGTCTTTTGAAATTCCATTTGAGCCATATTTTAAGAAATCAGCAAGATCACTTTTTAGTTTTGCAAAATCAACATTTCCATTATTTAAATCATTAAGGGCTTCTTTTGCAAGTCTTTCTTTTTCTTTCTCTTCTGCAATAAGTTTTTCTTTTTCCTCTGCTTCTTTCTTAAGTCTTTCCTTTTCAAGTTTTTCTTCTAATGCTTTTTTCTCTTTTTCTTCTTTTTCTTTTTGAAGTCTTAAAGCCTCTTCTTTTTCCTTAGCAAGTTTTATTTCTCTTTCAAGTTTTAAAGCGTCCTCTTTTTCTTTTAATATTTGTTTTTCTTTTTCTTTCGCTTTATCTTCTGCTTCTTTTTTTTCATTTTCAAGTTTTTTAGAAGAGTTGTTTTGTTCTTCAATAATCTTTTTCAATTCTTCTTTAAGATTATTTTTTTCTATGTTTGATATATTTTCTTCTTTAACAACAATTACATCTTCGTTATTTTTTTCTATTTCTTCAACTTCTACAGGTGAAATTTTTTCGACTTTTACTTTCTCTTCATCAACTGTAATAAGACTTGAAGAATTTAATATGTTATTTGTCACTATAATCATTTGCTGATTAATACAATCTGCCCATAAAAGACTTGCAGCATAATGTTTATTAACATCACTTGTGGAATATCCTTCAAAATAAATTCCACCTTCTGTTAAATAATTTTCTTTTATAAACTTAGTGCCTAAAAGGATTGACTTTGTTTTTTCATCGTAATATGTTGCATTTTTAAATGCATCATCTCCATATGCATTTAAACCAAAAACATTATTTTTTAGTCTGAAAATTTCACTATTACCATTTCCACTTTGAAACCTTGCAAGTGATTCAAGAAAAATTGAATTTACTCCATAAGTCTCTTCAGCAAGTGCAAATGCTTTTCCAAGTCCTTTTAAATTTGTATCTTTTATTCCTTCTTCAAGTTCTTCAGCTGAAAGTCCTGTTTTATTTAAAAGATGAAGTGAATTGTCTTCATCAATATTTTTTGAACCAACTTCTTTAAATTCATTTAAGTCATTTTTTAATTTTTCAACTGAAATTTTTTCATAAGATTCATTTTCATATGTAGAATCGTCGCTAGATAAAATTTCTTCATTAAGATATTCATCATTCACTTCTTCTATATCTTCTTCAGTTAAATTTGAAGTTGTATTTTCTTCATTTAATGAGTCAGAAGATATATTTTCTTCTAATTCATCATTATATTCATTAAAATCAACTTCTTCATCTTCAATTAAAAATTCATTATTTTCTATACTAACATCTGTATTATTTACACCATCTTCAACATTAGTATCTGAAGAATCTGTTTCTTCATAATTTTTTACGAGATTATTTAAATCATTGTCAACGCTATCTGCATAAGATGTTGTATTTGCAATAGTTGCAGTTAATAAAACTCCTAATGCTACAGCTGATATTTTATTATTCATAATTCTCCCTTGTTACTATTTTGTAATCATATTGTAATCAACTGTAATTATTTTACTTTATTTTTAATTTTTTGTAAATAGTAATTTTAATTTTTTTGTAACTTTTGTAATCTTTAATAAGAAATCTATTTTTTATATTTTTAAAAAATTTTTTGCAACAAAAAAATCGTGAAAACCACGATTTTTTAAAAATTTATTTTTTGTTTGATGCTTTATAGTTTAAATATGAGTCTATAAAATCTTGAATTTCTCCATTCATAACTCTTTCAATGTTACCTGTTTCATAATTTGTTCTATGATCTTTTACCATTGTATATGGATGAAATACATAAGATCTTATTTGATTTCCCCATCCTATTTCTGTATATTTTCCTTGAATGTCAGATATTTTTTCTTTTTCTTCTTCCTCTTTTATCTGCTCTAACTTTGCAATAAGCATATCCATTGCAGATTTCTTATTTTGAATTTGGCTTCTTTCATTTTGACAACTTACAACAATTCCCGTTGGAATATGTGTTATTCTTACAGCTGAATCAGTTTTATTTATATGTTGTCCACCAGCACCAGATGCTCTGAATGTATCAATTCTTATATCTTTTGGGTCAATTTCTACTGATAAATCATCATCTAAAACAGGATATACATCAACAGATGCAAACGAAGTGTGTCTCCTTTTTGCAGAGTCAAACGGTGAAATTCTAACAAGTCTATGGACTCCCTTTTCACCATAAAGGTAACCATATGCATAATTTCCTTTGACTTTTAAAGTTACAGATTTAATTCCTCCGCCTTCCTCTTCATTTACATCACTTATTTCATAAGAAAATCCTTCATTTTCAAAATATCTTTCATACATTCTTAAAAGCATTCCAGCCCAGTCAGTAGCTTCTAGACCACCTGCTCCTGAATGAATTGTAAAAAATGCATCATTTGTATCATATTTTCCATTAAGTTGGGTTCTTATTTTGTATGATTCTATATCTTTTTTTGCATCATTAAGTTCTTCTTTTAAAAACTCATATTCATCTTCTTTCAAAATTTCTTCTTGTTGCATTAACTCAATATAATCTTTTAAATCATCAACTTGTTTTGAAAGCTTATAATATTCATTGTAATTATCTTTTAAATTTGAAAGATTTCTCATTATTTTTTGAGCTTTTATTTGGTCTTGCCAAAAATTTTCTTTTGTACTTTCTTCTTGAAGATTTTTTATTTTGATTTTTAAATTATCAAGGTCAAAGACTGTCTCCAATTAAATTTAATGTGTCACTTAAATCATTTATCAATACTTTTTCTTCGTACAAATCCTGCATTATCTATTTTCCCTTTCAAGCTTTCTTCTTTGTGCTCTGTTTACAGGCTGATCAGTTGTTTTTTTCCTTGCTACTCTTCTTTGAATGATTTTTTCATCTTCATCTAATGATGCTTGAGTTTCAGATGTTTCTTCAGCAACCTTTTTTCTTTCGGTATTCCTATTTCTAAGTTCAACGCTCATCATTAATCTTACAATATCTTCTTTTATTGCATTGTTCATTTCCTCAAACATTGCATAACCTTCATTTGTATATTCTCTTACAGGATCTTCATTCCCCATAGCCCTTACGCCAATTTCCTGACGAAGTTGATCCATTTCATCAATATGATCCATCCATTTACTATCTACAACTCTTAAAAGAATTACTCTTTCAAGTTCTCTCATATTGATTTCCCCTAAAATATCTTCTTTTTCTTCATACTTTTCAATACATTTAGAATAAATATAATCGGTTAAATCTTGTTGAGTTAATTTATTTATGTTTTCAAAATGAAGTTTTTCAACAGGAAGTCTAAGACTTTGCAAATAATTTAAAAGTGCTGTCATTTCCCAATTTTCAGGTTTTACCTGAGAATTTGTAAAACTTTCCACAGCTGAAACTATTAAATCTTTAAGCATTGCAAGAATTGATTCTCTCATATTCTCACCTTCAAGTACTTCACGTCTTTCAGTATAGATTATATTTCTTTGAATATTCATTACATCGTCATACTGTAAAACCCTTTTTCTTGTTGCAAAGTTATTTGCTTCAACTTTCTTTTGAGCTTTTTCAATTGACCTTGAAACAAGCCTTGATTCAATAGGCTCATCTTCTGGAAATTTACTACTTTCAGCCCATTTTTTCATTTGTTCGCCACCAAAAATTTTCATTAAATTATCTTCAAGCGATACAAAAAATCTTGATTTTCCAGGGTCTCCCTGTCTACCAGAACGACCTCTAAGCTGATTGTCAATACGTCTTGATTCGTGTCTTTCTGTTCCTACAATATAAAGTCCTCCAGCATTTCTTACTTTTTCAGCCTCTTCTTCAACTTCCGGTCTGAATTTATTTTTATATTGTCTAAATTTCTTTCTTGCTTCGATTACTTCTCTATCATCTGTAGGAGCATATGAATCAACCTGTTCTAAAATTTCTTCTGAAAGTCCTTCTCTTTTAAGCTTTTGCATTGCCATAAAGTCAATGTTTCCACCAAGTTTTATATCCGTTCCTCTTCCTGCCATATTGGTTGCAATAGTGACAGATCCAAATCTTCCAGCTTGTGCTACAATTTCTGCTTCTCTTTCATGATGCTTTGCATTTAAAACAACATGTTTAATTCCTCTTTTTTTAAGAAGAGCAGATATTTTTTCAGAATTTTCAATTGAAACTGTTCCGACAAGCATTGGTTGACCTGTTTTATGAACTTCTTCAATTTCATCTGCAACTGCTTTATATTTTGCTCTTTCATTTATATATACACTATCTGTCATATCTTTTCTAATAACAGGCATGTTTGTAGGAATTTCAACTGTATCAAGCTTATATATTTCAGAAAATTCATCTTGTTCTGTCATAGCAGTACCCGTCATTCCTGAAAGTTTGTCATACATTCTAAAGAAATTTTGGAATGTTATTGTTGCAAGAGTTTTAGATTCACTTTTAACTTCAACATTTTCTTTTGCTTCAATTGCCTGATGAAGTCCGTCAGAATATCTTCTTCCTTCCATTATTCTTCCTGTAAATTCATCTACAATTGCAACTTCTCCATCTTTTACAACATAATCAATATCTTTTGTCATTGAATGATTTGCTTTTAATGCATTATTTATATAATGAGCAAGTTCCATGTTTTCAGGATCAGATAAGTTTTCAATTCCAAAAAATCTTTCTGCTTTTTCAGTTCCTTTTTCAGTTAAAGTTGTAGTTTTTCTTTTTAAATCTACTAAAAAATCCACATTTTCAACTTTAAATTCTCTGTCAAAAGGATCTTTATTTTCATCTTCATTCGGATCTAAAACTCTTCCTTCAAGAGTTTTTACAAATGCATTAGCTTTTATATAATCATCTGAAGACTTATCACTTTGACCTGAAATAATTAAAGGTGTTCTAGCCTCATCAATTAAAATTGAGTCAACTTCATCGACAATTGCATAATGAAGTTGTCTTTGAACCATATCTTTTTTGTAAATAACCATATTGTCTCTTAAATAGTCAAAACCAAACTGGTTATTTGTTCCATAAGTTATATCTCTATTGTAATTATCCTGTCGTTGTTCATTTGTAAGTCCATATACAATGCAGCCAACAGAAAGACCTAAAAAATTATAAATTTTTCCAGTCCATTCCATATCTCTTTTTGCAAGATAATCATTTACCGTTACTACATGAACTCCCTTTCCTTCAAGAGCATTAAGATATGCTGGAAGTGTTGCAACAAGTGTCTTACCTTCACCTGTTCTCATTTCAGCAATTTGCCCATTATTTAAAACAATTCCACCGTGTAGCTGTACAGGATAATGCTTAATTCCCATTACTCTTTGGCTTGCTTCTCTTACAACCGCAAAAGCTTCAACCAAAATATCATTTAAAGTTTCGCCATCACTTAATCTTTTTTTAAATTCATCTGTTTTTGCCCTCAACTCTGAATCTGAGAGCTTTTGCATTTCTCCGTCCAAGGAAAGAATTCTATCTACTGTTTTTTGATTATTTCTTATTTCTTTCTCACTAAATGTCGGAAAAACTTTTCTGATTAATCCCAAATTTTTCACCTCAATATTTTGATAGTTTTTTCACTCTTTGTATTATACGTTAATAAACTGCACTTTCTATCATTGTTACAAAAGAATAATTTAATATATTATTAAAAAATTTTAAATATCAGTAAATTTTTTTATCGCTTACTATAATGTCTAGTTTTTTATCATATTCATTAATTGGAACTTTTTCTATTTTTTGAAATTCGTAAAAAAGCCCTATGCTTTCTGTTTCATTTTTTTCTAAAAATCTGTCGTAAAAACCTCCGCCATACCCAAGTCTGTATTTTTCTTCATCAAAACACAGCCCTGGTACAATTGTAATTTCAGGATTTTGTATTTCCTCTTCATTTTTTGTGGTTAAAATATTATATTTTCCATTTATTAAATCACTTTTATCTTTTAATAGTCTTGGTTTCATTATTCCATTTGAAATTATATATGGTATATAAACTTTTTTATTTTCTTTAAAGCAAAATTCAATTAATTTTTCTGTATTAATTTCATCATCCAGTGAAATATATGCAAAAACCGTTTTTGCTTTTTTAAATTTTTCAATTTTTAATAGATTTTCAAAAATTTTATCATCTAAAATTTCTTTTTCTTTTTTATCTAAATTTTTTCTTTTTTCTTTAAATTCTTTTCTTAAATCTTTTTTCATAAAACACCTCTACAAATCACTTTAAATATTTATCAAACCAATTAAATATTTCTTTCATTCTTTTTACTCTGGCTTTTGGCTTTCCACTTCTTGAAAGTTCATGATTTTCATCTTTAAAAATAACAATTTTTGAATCAACACCATTTAATTTTATTTTTGCATACATTTGAATCCCTTGATCTAGAGGGCATCTAAAATCATTATCAGAATGAATAAAAAGCGTTGGTGTTTTTACCTTATCAGCATATTTTAATGGCGACTGATTCCAAAGTTTTTCTAAATTATCCCACGGATTTGCATCCGTTTGGTCTTGTGTAAAATAAAAACCAATATCCGAAACTCCATAAAATGATGTCCAATTTGAAATGGATCTTTGGCTATTTGCAACTTTGAATCTATCAGTATGAGATATAATCCAATTTGTCATAAATCCTCCGTAACTTCCTCCAAAAACTCCAAGTCTATTTTCATCAATTTGAGGATATCTTTTAATTGTTTCGTCAACAAAATTCATAAGGTCTTCATAGTCAATTGTTCCATATTTTCCTCTTATATCTGAAAATCCATCTCCTCTTGAACTTGAACCATGTGGGTTTGTATAAATTACAAAATATCCCCTATTTGAAAGTGCTTGATGTTCATGATGAAAGATATCTGAAAAAGCTGTTTTAGGTCCTCCGTGAACCGATAAAAGTGCAGGATATTTTTTATTTTCATCAAAATCAACTGGTTTTAATACATATCCATTTAAAGTATCGCCATTTGAAATAAAATTGAATTTTTCTAGTTTTCCCAATTTCTTTTCTATTTCTTTTTTATATAAAATTTTAACTTCTCCATTTTCTAAAACAAAAAGCGATCTTAAAAAATCATCTCCCATGGCAAGAAAATATATTTTATCATCAAATATGTCAAAATCTTCAACATTAAAATTATCTATAATACATTTAACAGAAGAATCGGTATTAATTTTAAAAAGTTTACAATGGTCATTTTCTGTTGCTAAAAAATAGATTTCACCTTTATACTTTTTAAAAGTTCTAGTACTTCCAAATCTTGAATCAGTTCCAGTTGAATTTGCTAAATCCATGTCAAAATCATTTTTCGAAACCAATTCTAATTTCATATTTTCATTTAAATCAATACTATAAAACTTTACATTTTCATTTATTCCATATAGTTTATTTTCACTTCCAAAGAAATAAACTTTTTGTTTCATTAAAAAAACATTAAATATAGAAAAATCATCTGGCAGAATAAGTTTATTTTCATTCTTTTTTAAATCATAAATATAAATTTCATCTTTAAGATTAATTATGTTTTTATTAAATGAATATTTAGAATAAACAATTTTTTCACATTTTTTACAGAAATCAAAGCTTGAAATCCCTTCGTTTTCTTTAAAAGAAATTAATTTTTTAAGTGAATTTTCTTTTAAATCAAATATATATAAAGAAGTTTTTCTATTGTCTAAAAAACCTTCTCCGTTAAACCAAAAAGGAAGGTTTTCTATTTCTTTATAAAATGAATTTTCTTTTTCTTTGTCTTTTTCCTTTTGAGTTTTTTTATCTGATGCTATTATTAAAAATTTATCTTCTTTAAAAAATTTAATATCAATTACATCTTTTTTAATTTTAAAATACTCATTTGCAACTTCTTTATTATTTTTTTTAATATAAAAAACATCTTCATCTTTTAAAGAATCTTTTTTAAAAATAATATCACCGTCATCATTCATTATGTATGAATTTGTATTATTATAATCCGTTATTTTATAAGATTTATTAGAATTTAAATCATATTCATAGATATTTGAATTATATTTATTATCATTTAAATTTGCATTAGTACTTAAAAATGCAATTCTGTTATTTTTAACATTGAGTGTACTTAAAAAATCGTATTCCAAAAAATCTTTTATTTTTAATTTTTTCATAAAATCCTCCAAATTAAGAAAAATCTTGTTTTTAATATTATACTTAAATTTAGTTAAAAATAGAAAATTTAAAATGCATATGATTATCATTAAAAAAAGAGGGTAAAAATATTAAAAGCAAAAAAGGAGGCCTTTTTATGAAACTTAAACTACACGGAAAAGACATTAAAGTTGGAGACGGTCTTAGAAGATTATCAGAAAAAAAATTTACAAGACTTGACAAATTTTTTAATGACGAACAGGAAATGAACGTGAAGTTTTCTGAAGAAGGCATTGAAAAAAAAGTAGAAGCGACGATTTTTTTAAAGGGCGGAACAATTCTTCGTGGAGAACAGGAAAGTGAGTCTTTTGAAAGCTCTATAGATGCCGTAATGGATGCCTTAGTAAGACAAATTAGAAAAAACAAAACAAAATTAGAAGCAAAAAAACAGAATGGAGATTCAATTAAATTTGAAAGTTTTCTAAATTCTAATTTTGAAGATGATGTTAATGATGAAGAAATTAAAATTGTAAAAACAAAAACTTTAAATCTTGAACCAATGTTAAGAGAAGAAGCTATTCTACAAATGGAACTTTTAAATCACAATTTCTTTGTATTTCTTGATGGTGACACGGAAAAAGTAAGTGTTGTATATAAAAGAAAAAATGGAAATTATGGATTAATTGAAACAGATAAATAATTTTAATATAATTGCGGAGAAAAATTCTCCGCTTTTTTGATTGTAAAAAATATATATGATTAAATTAAAATTTTAAAAATTAAGCTTTTATTTCTCATAGAAAATAGTAATTGAGCCAGGGCCTATATGTGAACCAATTACAGAATGTACCTGTCCTAAAATAATATCATTATCACCCAAATCAAATTCACTTTTTAATTCAGTTACTAAGTCGTCAAGTATTTCACTACTATCAGCCACAGATATCATTATAGGTGGCTTTTTATTTTCATTCCAATTTTTTTTAATGGAATTTTTCACATAAGAAATAAATTTTTTATTTCCCCTAACTTTATCTTTTAAAAAAATTTTTCCATCTTCAACACTTAAAACTGGTTTTATAGAAATTAATGACCCCAACACTTTTGATGTTTTTGAAAGTCTTCCCCCTCTATATAAATATTCTAAATCACCAACAGTGAAAATAAGTTCAATGTTCTCCCTTATTTTATAAACATATTTTGAAAATTCATCAAAAGAAATATCTTCTTTAGCTTTTTGAAGTATTTTTAAAACTAAAAGCCCAATTGCAGATGAACCCATTTTAGAATCAATTAAAAATACATTTTGTCTGTTGTACTTTTCTTTTAATTTTTCATTTGCATTTTTAGCATTGTTGTATGTTATAGATAAATTTGAAGAAAGTGAAAAATATGTAGCATTTTCATTATTTTTATAATATTTTTCAAAAACATTAAGGTATATACCTTCACTAATTGCAGAAGTTGAAAAAACTTCCCCTTCTTTCATTCTTTTATAAAATTCATCTGAAAAAATAGTTTCTTCATCAAGATATTCTTCAGAATTTGTTTTTGAAATAACAGGAATTGGTATTACATCTATATTATTTTCTTTTGCAAAACTTCTGCTCATATCGTAAGAAGAATCTACAATAATTTTAAAACTCATATAAAACTCCTAAAATAGTACTTTTAAAAATACTACCTTTATTTTATGCAAAAATAAATAAAATAATTATTTTTTAAAAAAATTTTAATAAATTCATATAAAAAAGCCGACATTTAAGTCGACTTTTTTAAAAAATATTTAATTATTTTCTTTTCTTTAATGATGCTAAAGCTGCACTTGCTGCAACGCCAAGTCCAACTACTGATGTAGCTGCAACTATACCTGTTTTAGGGTTGTTAGTAGCTTTTTTCTCATCTTTCTTTTCTTCTTTTTTCTCTTCTTCTTTATCTTCTTTCTTTGTACCAGTTAATTCAGCAATTTTATCTTTTATAGCCTTGTCGTCGTCTGGTTTAACTCCATATTTTTCGTCTTCGGTTTGTTCTTTATCTTCTTTACCTGTTCCAGTCAAGTCTTTGATTTTGTCTTCAATAGCCTTGTCGTCGTCTGGTTTAACTCCATATTTTTCGTCTTCGGTTTGTTCTTTATCTTCTTTACCTGTTCCAGTCAAGTCTTTGATTTTGTCTTCAATAGCCTTGTCGTCGTCTGGTTTA